>CAZKYS010000111.1:0-7562 GCA_964557085.1 uncultured Caulobacteraceae bacterium | reverse complement strand
TATGGTTGCCAATTTCTCTAACCTTGTGCCATTTGTTTCAATTCTTATTGGCTATTTAGCGTTTAGTGAAAAAATACCAACCACCGCAGGTATTGCGCTTTTGGTTATTCTTTTCGGCGTTTGGCTTGTGCAAAGGCGATGATTTTGACTCAAATCATCGCCTTCGCCGCTTTGCGGCTCACTTAATGATTTGGAGAGCGGACACCTAATAGCAAAAAGCGTGGTTTTTGTTATTAGGTGACATAATTATTTTTATTTAAGCGCCAGTTTTGATGTAATCATCAATAACTTCTTCCAACACATCCAAAGGCATTGAACCTTGAAGGAGGACTTTGTCGTGGAAGGTTTTGATATTGAATTTTTCACCAAGTGCTTTTTTGGCTTTTTCACGTAATTCCATTATTTTTACGCGCCCAACCATATAGCAAGTTGCCTGTCCCGGCCAAACGCAATAGCGTTCGATTTCAGTGGTGATTGCGCTTATTTCATCACCTGTTGCTTGGTGCATATAATCAATTGCTTGTTGTTTTGACCATTTTTTTGCGTGAATTCCAGTATCAACAACACAGCGTGCCGCGCGGAATGCCATTGATTGCAAATAACCAATTCGCCCCGCAGGGTCATTGTCATAAAGCCCAAGCTCATCGGCAACAGTTTCAGAATATAAAGCCCAACCTTCGCCATAAGCCCCAAACCATAACATTTTAGAGCGAATGAATGGAATTCCCTTTGCTTCTTGCGCAAGTGAAATTTGGTTGTGATGCCCAGGAATACCTTCATGCGCGGTCAAAGTTGGTAATGACCATTTTGGCCATGCCGCAGTATCACGCAAATTAATATAATAAGCACCAGGGCGTGAACCATCAGGTGCAGGGGAATTATAATATCCACCCGGTGCACCCGCTTCTGTATATTGTGGCACACGGCGCACTTCTAATTTTGCTTTTGGAAGTGTGGCAAAGGCATTTGGAAGGCGGGCATAAATATCATCTACCATGCCATTAATGTCTTTAAGCAATTTTGCCTTGCCTTCATCATTATTGGCATAGATAAAACGCGGATCAACTGATAATTTTGCCATTCTATCGGCAATTGAACCTTCAGTATAACCTAATTGTTTAAGGCCCGTGTCAATTTCTTTGCCAAGACTAATAACAAGCGCTTTACCCATTTCATGAACTTCATCAGGGGTTTTATTGGTTGTTGTCCAATAGGCAAGGCAGGCTTTATAATATTCATCGCCTTTCGGTAATTTCCAAACCCCCGCATCCATGTTTGCGGTTTTTAAAAAGCCTTCAAAAGTATCAATAAGGTTTTTATAGGCGGGAAGGATTTTTTTATCATAAACTTCCTGTGCCTTGGTTTTATAAGCATCAGCATCAAGACCCGCTTCTTTTGATTTTTTTGCCAATACTTCAACCAAAACAGGGTTTTTATCATCATATGACGCCCGCAATTGTTTCAATGAAGTTTCAATAATGAATTTTGGCGGCATAATTCCTTTTTTTGCATCTGCAATAGAGCGCGCGGTTTCATCCTTTAATTGTTTTACAAAGCCATTAAGGCGTGAAATCCAAGCATCTGCATCATCTTTGGTTTTTACTGGATTTTGCGACGCCATAAAATCAGGGAAACCAACATAAGAGCCAGTAAGCTGTGAAATAATATATGGGTTTGGTGAACCATATCCAGCATCACCAAAGCCAAATTTTGCCGCCGCATGTGAATATTTTGCGCTAGATAAAACAATTTTTTGCGTCAAATAATCAGTTTTTGAAAGCCCTTTGCTTGGGATTTTTGAAAGTTTTACAATCCAATCACCAACCAATTTATTGCGCGCATTTTCCGCCGCAAGCGATCTATCCGAAACTTTACCAACATAAGGGCCGCCAACTAATGATGGCGCAATTGTATAAGTTGTGCAGCTTTCAGGGCTGTCGCGTAAAATATCATTGGCGATTTTATCAGCAATTTCATTTACAGAAGAAGATTTTGCAAACGCATTTTGACCAATTAAATTTAGTGCTGAAAACGAACCTGCACCAATTAATGCCGAACGGCGGGATATTTTAAATGTCATTATAACCTCTTATGCATTTGCCCAATTTTTTACGATTTTTTCCAATATATCAAGTGGAACTGCGCCCTGTGATAGGACTATATTGTGGAATTTGCGAATATTAAATTTATCGCCCATTTTTGCTTTGGCATATTCGCGTAATTCAACAATTTTTTGGCGACCAATCATGTATGAACATGCTTGCCCCGGCCATACTATATAGCGTTCAATCTCACTTTCAATTTGTGGGATGAATTTACCGGTGGTTTGATACATATAATCAATTGCCTGTTGTTTTGACCAACCAAAAGCATGCATTCCCGTATCAACAACAAGGCGCGAAGCACGAAATGCCGTTGATTGTAAATAGCCAAGCCTTCCAGCAGGATTATTTTCATACATTCCAATTTCATCGGCGATTTGTTCGGCATATAAAGCCCAACCTTCGGAATATGCGGTAAAGCCCATCATATTTGCGCGAATGAAAGGCAATGATTTATTTTCCTGTGCCAATGCAATTTGATTGTGATGCCCAGGGCTTGCTTCGTGATAGGTTAATGTTGGTAAAGACCATTTTGGCCAACCCTTTGTGTCACGTAAATTGATAAAATAAAATCCGGGGCGCGAACCATCAATTGCGGGGCGCTGATAATAACCATTTGGTGCACCCGCTTCGATATATTTTGGAACTGCCTTAACTTCTACTTTCGCTTTTGGAAGGGTTTCAAACAATTCGCCAAGGCGTGTATTCATGCCTTCAACCATGACATTAATATCAGCCAAAACTTTGGCCTTGCCTTCATCATTGTTTGGATAAGCATAATTAGGGTCGGAATATAATTTTTCCATTCTTGCTGCTAATGTGCCGTCTTTATATCCAATCTGTTTAAGCAATTCATCCATTTGGGCATTGGTTTGTTCAAGAATTTTTTTTCCTAATTCATGAACCTCTTTTGGTGTCATATTGGTTGTTGTGGCGCGTGCCAAAGCTTTTTGGTAAAATGTATCGCCATTCTTAAATTGCCCAACCCCTGCAATTGGTTTTGCAGAATTGCGGATTTCTTTGATTGCATCGCGTGTTGCAATATATTGGGGCAAAATTTTCGCTTCAAAAATTTTGGTGGCTTCTTGCCCATAGGCATTACCATCTAATTTTGCATCATTGGCTTTTTTGATTAATGAAGTAACCAATGGGCTATTTTTTGCGCCGCCATCTATAACCACGTTTAATTGCTTAATTGTGGTGTCCAAAATATAAGAAGGCGGAATTATGCCATTTTGGAAATCAGATTTGGCACGTGAAAGGTCATCCTGCATTTGGATTGAAAAAGCATTCAACCTTAAAAGCCACGCATCAGCATCATCCTTGTTTTTAACTTTATGCTGCCCATCCATAAAATCTGGAAAGCTTTGATAGCTGCCGGTTAATTGCGATATAACATAAGGCGATGCTTGCCCCATGCTGTCACCAATGCCGACTTTGGCAATATCAACACTATATTGGGTTGAGCTTTTAAGGATATTAAGCGTCATTGCATCATTGTCAGAGAGTTTTGAAGCATCAATTTTTTTTAATTCGCCAAGCAATCTTTCTTGATTTTTTATGCGGTGCGCAATTGCCTTGGCGCTTTTGTCGGTCAATTTTGAGGAATATGGGCCGCCAACTTTATTGGGGTCAATATTAAGGCTTGTGCATTGTTCGGGGCTGTTTTTAAGCCTGTTATAGGTTAACTTTTCCAGAAAGGCTGAAAAATCAAAACTATCTGCAAATGCATTTTGAAAATTTACGCTTGCAATTAATGCACTTGCCCCTGCCAAAGTTTCGCGTCTTGAAAAATTAATTCCCATATTACCCTCACCAATTTTGTTCAGGCTAAGCGCTAAAAAAAATTTTGGCAATAATAATTTGTCTGTTTTTCGATAAGTTTTGTTTTTTGCTGCTAGTGCAACTATCATTTTTTCAACATCAATTACAGCCAGCCCTTGACTCTGCTTCTTCTCACTCCTAACTCCCCATTGTTAGCAGTCGGGTGTGGTGAGTGCTAAAATTTATCTGCACCTAATTAAATGCTAATATAATGTTTTTTTTGAAACTCATCATAGGGAGATTATTATGAGCTTTCGTCCATTAGGTGACCGCGTTTTGGTTAAACGTACTGAAGAAGAAACCAAAACAACTGGCGGTATTATTATTCCAGACACTGCAAAAGAAAAACCACAAGAAGGCGAAATTATCGCTGTTGGTTCTGGTGTTCGTGATGAAGATGGCAAATTTGTTGCCCTTGAAGTTAAAGTTGGCGACAAAATTCTTTTCGGCAAATGGTCTGGCACAGAAGTTAAAATCAATGGTCAAGATCTTTTGATTATGAAAGAATCTGACGTTCTTGGTGTTTTGGGCTAATAATTAGGAGAAAATATAATGGCTGCTAAAATTGTAAATTTTGGTTCAGAAGCCCGCGAGAAAATGTTGCAAGGAGTTGATATTCTTGCAAATGCGGTAAAAGTAACTTTGGGCCCTAAAGGTCGTTTTGTTGTTATGGAAAAATCTTTTGGTGCACCGCGCACAACAAAAGATGGTGTTTCTGTTGCTAAAGAAATTGAACTTGAAGATAGATTTCAAAATCTTGGCGCGCAATTATTGCGCGAAGTTGCAAGCAAAACTAATGATGTTGCTGGTGACGGCACAACAACAGCAACTGTTCTTGCACAGGCAATTGTTCGTGAAGGTATGAAATCTGTATCTTCTGGCCGTAACCCAATGGATTTGAAACGCGGTATCGATAAAGCGGTTGCCGAAGTTGTTGCAAATCTTTCTGCGTCTGCGAAAAAAGTTTCTGATTCATCTGAAATTGCACAAGTTGGAACAATTTCTGCGAATGGCGAAGAATCTATCGGTAAAATGATTGCTGATGCGATGTCTAAAGTTGGCAACGAAGGCGTTATCACAGTTGAAGAAGCAAAATCTGCTGAAACTGAATTAGACGTTGTTGAAGGTATGCAATTTGATCGTGGTTATTTGTCACCATATTTCGTGACAAATCCAGACAAAATGGAAGCGCAATTAGAAAATCCACTTATCTTGATTTTCGAGAAAAAGCTTTCTTCTTTGCAACCTATGCTTCCTATTCTTGAGGCTGTTGTTCAAGGCGGTCGCCCGCTTTTGATTATCGCTGAAGATGTTGAAGGTGAAGCATTGGCAACTTTGGTTGTTAATAAACTTCGCGGTGGTCTTAAAGTTGTTGCGGTTAAAGCACCTGGCTTTGGCGATCGCCGTAAAGCAATGTTGGAAGATATTGCAATCCTTACTGGTGGCCAAGTTGTATCTGAAGATTTGGGTATCAAACTTGAAAATGTTTCTTTGGAAATGTTGGGCACAGCGAAAAAAGTAACAATCCGCAAAGATGATACAACAATTGTTGATGGCGCTGGCGAAAAAACTGACATTGAGGCACGCGTTGCACAAATCAAACGTCAAATCGAAGAAACTTCTTCTGATTATGACCGTGAAAAACTTCAAGAGCGTTTGGCTAAATTGGCTGGCGGTGTTGCTGTTATCCGCGTTGGCGGCATGACAGAGGTTGAAGTTAAAGAGCGTAAAGACCGTGTTGATGATGCATTGAATGCAACGCGCGCTGCGGTTGAAGAAGGTATCGTCCCTGGCGGTGGTACGGCATTGCTTCGTGCATCACAAAATATCAAAGTTGTTGGCATTAATGATGACGAAAACGCAGGTATCGCAATTGTGAAAAAAGCATTGCAAGCACCAATTCGTCAAATAGTTGAAAACGCTGGCGTTGAAGGTTCTATCGTTGTTGGTAAAATCCTTGAAAACAATTCTTCTTCTTATGGCTTCAATGCGCAAACAGAAGAATATGTTGATATGGTTGCAACTGGCATTATCGACCCTGTGAAAGTTGTTCGTACTGCACTTCAAGATGCAGCATCTGTTGCATCATTGATTATCACAACAGAAGCAGCAATCACTGAAGCACCTAAAAAAGATAGCCCAATGCCTGCAATGCCAGGCGGCGGCATGGGCGGCATGGACTTCTAATAGTTCATTCCTATTAAATAAATTTATAGGCCCTATACTTAATTGTATGGGGCCTGTTTGTTATTTTAGGTTGCAAAATTTGTTGTTTATGCATTCTTGAGCAAGCGAATCATTCTTAAAAAACATATTTCCATAATGATAATAAGGGTTTTTGCGGGTTTTTTACTATGTGATTGTTATTTTAGGGAATTTGTTCAGGATGCAAATAAAGACATTATTTTTGGTGCTAGTTTGCCCATTTTTTTTGTGAAAAATTAGAATTACGCATTGGTAAGTCTTTAAGGCGCTATAAAAATTTTAGTTACCAAGCTAATTTTCATTTTCTAGTTGAAATTTTTTTTCAGTAATTATGTTCATATATCAGGTTACATATTTGGTAACGTTGAACAAAACTTTATAAATTTATAATAATTGTTTTATATTGTTTAGGTTATTACTAAGTAAAAGACGAAATATGAATAAATGTTCATGTTGAATGCTTGAATTTTTTCAATAGTGGAAACGGTTTCACGGATATAGGTTTTCTAAATATTGATAAATTCGCAGTTGTTGCCAGTGACTAACTGATAAAACCCCTATCCATATATGATAAATTTATTATGCTGAATTATGAATACTGCACAATTCTTTATTTGGTTCAAGGCGGTGTCTGCACGATGTAATTCCATTGGATTTTGGGGGCAAACCGAGAATGGAAAAAACTATGATAACCAATGATGATACATCTTCTGATAGGCGTTCACTTATCATTGATGCGGCAACAAAATTGTTTTGCCAAAATGGTTATTCTGGAACGCGTATGTCTGACATAGCAGAGGCTATTAATGTTACAAAGCCCATAGTCTATCGCTATTTCTCTTCTAAGGAGGAATTGTTTGCCGCGTGGGTTGATATTGTTCTTGTTGCTCGCCGTAATGAAATTGTTGAGCGTATTGTTAACACCGATAAAAGCGTCAAAGACGAGGCTTATACAATTTTGATGAATGCGGTTGATGGCTTAAGTTCACCTGTCATACTTGCGCCATGGCGTATCGCAATTCTTGAAAGTGATAATTTTCCAAATGTTACTTTGTTGATTAGGGAAAAATTCAAATTGCCAATCTTTTTAACAATTAAAGATTTATTTGAAAAAGGGCTTAAAAATAAAGAAGTTCAAGGCGAAAATTCGGAAATTCTTGCACGTCTATTTTGCTCGCCGATTGCTGCTTGCGCGTCAATGTTTGCAACTTTTGGTCTTGATTATATGAGCCGTGAGGAAACTGAACACTTATTTCTTGCGCATCACAGAAGTTTCTTTGAAATGTGGGCGGCTGAAAACTAGATTTTACTTTTTATGTTTTCAAATAAGAATTTTTCAAAAACACGATAACGCTTCGTATCAATTATACTTTTGTGTGATGAAAGCCAAAACGTGCGCGAAATTGAAATTTCATCGCTTAAAAGGCGCGT
>CAZKYS010000110.1:0-7762 GCA_964557085.1 uncultured Caulobacteraceae bacterium | reverse complement strand
TCTGGCTCAATTAAAATAGCTTTTGCACTAACTTGTGCGTTGGCTAATTGTTCGGCAACAATGAAGCGAAAATCTTCGCCAGTAATGATTATTGGCGCTGAAAATTCCTCAGAATTAGTGCGTAAAATAGATTCTTGAAAAAGACTTTTGTCTTTAATGATTTTTGCAAATTGCTTTGGGTAAGATTGACGCGATAGTGGCCATAAACGCGTACCTGAACCGCCACACATTATTACTGGATAAATCATTTTCAGCTCCAATTTATTGTGTATTTAGCTTAATAAGTTAATGATTAGAAACATGGAACTACATTTATCTATGCTAAATATTTTTATTCTTAAATAAAATTTTTTTATTGATGTTTTAGATAATTCTTAAATGCTATAAATTTTGCCAATATTACATACATCTTACTTATATTTTCAATGATAATATGGCATGCAAGATAATGTAAAAGATTGTTATTTGTTACGTTACGTTATTAACGCTATATAACTATTATTAAAGGAATTTTTTGAATATGATAAAGATTGGCGTTGCTGGTGCGGGTGTTTTTGGGAATAATCATGCAAATAAGGTCAATGGTGATACACGCGCTCAGTTAATCGGTATTTTTGATCTTCACCTTGATAGGGCGCAAGAATTAGCCGCAAAGCATGGTGTTAAAGGCTTTGACAATCTTGAAGAATTTTTATCACAAATTGATGCGCTTGTTGTTGCAACTCCTGCGGTTGCGCACGGTGGTGTTGCCCGCACAGCCCTAAATGCGGGTAAGCATTGCTTGGTTGAGAAGCCGCTTGCGGCAAGTGCCGAAGATGCAAAAATTCTTTGCGAAATTTCCGAAGCCAAAGGGCTTATATTACAAGCTGGCCATCAGGAGCGTTATATTTTCAAAGCTATGGGCTTACTTGATGTCAAGGAAACGCCAATTGAAATCGAAGCATCGCGTATCGGTCTTCCAAGTGTGCGTGGTTCAGATGTTTCGGCAACACTTGATTTGATGGTGCATGATTTGGATTTGGCGTATTTATTGTTCAAATCTGAACCAAGGGAAATTGATGCCAAATTATTGGCTGGTGATAAATCAAAACCTGATGCAATAGAAGCAAATATAATTTATGAAAATGGGGCAAAAGCCAAATTTATAGCAAGCCGCGCCGCAGAAGAACGCGATAGAAAAACCAAAATTATATATAAAAATGGCGCTGTTGAAATTGATTATATCGCGCGCACATTTGAAGATACAACTTCATTTGGCCTTCATAAGGATTTTGCAGAACGCATAAAAGACCCGATGCAGCAAGCCATGAGTGATTTTATCTCTGCAATTCTTGGTGAAATTCCTGTTGCCATTCCTGCGCGTGATGGCGAACATGCAGTGAAAATTGCACAGGCAATTGATAATTCAGTTTTATAATACAGGCGAATTATAACTTTTTTTATCCTTATTGCTTACATTATAAGCAAAATTGGATGAAATAATGATAAAACAAATTGTGCTTTTAGTAGGTGGTAAGGGAACACGTTTAGGCGAATTAACCAAGGAAACCCCAAAGCCATTACTTGAAGTTGAAGATGGTGTTCGCTTCCTTGATGTTGTAATTGAAAACTTTGCACGCCAAGGATTTAAAGATATTATATTGCTTGCAGGTTTTTGCGGCGAACAAATTCAAGATGTATATAAAAACAAAGAAAATTATGGTGCAAAAATTCGTGTCATTATTGAGCCAGTGCCACAGGGGACAGGCGGGGCATTATTATTCGCCAAAGACATTCTTGATGAATGGTTCTTAATGGCCAATGGCGATAGTATTTTTGACTTTAATTATCGTGAATTTGTAAAAAATACTAATGGTGAATTTATTGCAAAACTTGCATTGCGCGAGGTGCCTGATCCTGCGCGTTTTGGCGCGGTTACATTGGATGGCGAAAAAATAATTGGTTTTATGGAAAAAAGCGAAACCCTAAAAGGACCAGCTTTAATAAATGGCGGTATCTATTTAATTTCAAAGAATATTTTGGGATTAATGAATGGCCCATGCTCTATGGAAAGTGAAATTTTCCCAAAACTAGTTGAAATGGGAAAATTGCGCGGGGAACAATTTAATGGCTATTTCCTTGATATGGGTTTGCCAAATACATATGAACAATCAAGGCGCGAAATTCCACAATTTAGGAAAAAACCTGCACTATTTCTTGATAGGGATGGGGTTATAAATGTCGATAAAGGCTATACCTACAGGCCAGATGATTTGGCATTTATTGATGGTATTGCTGATGGCATTAAATCTGCAAATGAAGCTGGCTATTATGTAATTGTTGCAACCAATCAAGCAGGTGTTGCGCGTGGATTTTATGGCCTTGAAGAGGTCGATATTTTCCACAATCACATTCAAGGTGAATTGGCAAAAAAAGGCGCATATATTGATGCTTTTTATTCGTGCCCATATCATAAAGACGGCAATGTTGCCGAATTTACGATTGATAATCATCCAGATAGAAAACCAAACCCTGGAATGATTTTAAAAGCATTTAATGATTGGCCAATTGATAAAGATAAATCATTCCTTATTGGTGATAAAAACCATGATGTGGAGGCAGCCGAACGCGTAGGCATAAAAGGTATTCTTTATGAAGGCCAAGATTTAGCTAAACTAATAAAAACAAATCTAATATAGCGGGCAAAAATGACAAATATTGAAATCACAAAACGTAGCGCAAAAAAATGGCTTTTTGAAATTGCTGCACCAATTTGGTCAACAAAAGGTGTTCATAATGATGGAATGTTTGTTGAAGAATTTAATCATGATGGAAGCCCGATTGATAAATTCCGCCGCCTTATGGTGCAGGCGCGCCAAATTTATTCTTTTACCGAATTAGGGCGCCTTGGTTGGCAGGGTGATTGGAAACCAATTGTCGAAAATGCACTGCCGCATTTTTTGCGTGGCATAAATTCAGATGATTTATTCATTCACACGTTTGCTTCACAAACACAAATCCAAGATGCCCGCCTTGATTTATATAATCAGGCATTTGGCCTTTTCGCCCTTGGTAATGCAGGTGAGGCTTTGGACCGTGCGGATTTGTTTGAGCAGGCAGTCAAAACACTTGAGGTTTTAAACACAAAATGGGCGCGTGATGTTGGCGGTTATTGGGAAGGTGAGATAACGCCATGCCCACCATATCGCCAAAACCCACACATGCACATGTTTGAGGCGGCACTGGCAAGTTACAATTTTACAAAAAATCCAATTTGGCTTGAAACACAAAAGAAAATTATGGCAACTTTTGTTGGTAAATTTCAACAATCATGCGGCGCAGTTACCGAATATTTTGATGAAAACTGGAAACCATTGGATGGTTTGCAAGGGCAAATTGTTGAACCTGGTCATTGTTTTGAATGGGCATGGTTATTTGATATTGGTTTCGAAAATGGGGAAGGCGTGAAAACTGCTGAAGAATTAGGTAATTTTGCACGCAAATATGGTATTTGTCCAAATCGTAAAATCGCAATCAATGAAGTTTCAACAACAGGTGAAATCATCGATGCAAAAGCACGCCTTTGGCCACAAACAGAGCGTTTAAAGGCGGCATGTGCAAGATACAAACGCACTAAATCCAAAGAAGATGCCAATGAAATTGTTGAAGCCTATAATGGTCTTGAAAAATATTTTGCAACCGATATTGATGGCTTTTGGCATGATAAAATGAACCCTAATGGCACTTTTATAATTGAACCGGTCAAAGCAAGTTCATTTTATCATATTACCTGCGCAATAAGCGAATTATTGCGACTTTAACCCCTAAAAAGCCCAAGTGGAAACGCCAAAATTTGTAAGGTTGCATTTATTTGGAATTGCATTTGTTTGTTCGGCAATTGCCTTTTCAAGTCTTGGGCGAATGTCCGGGTCAACCAAGAAAAGGGCAAATCCGCCGCCGCCTGCACCTGATAATTTGCCTGCTGTTGCGCCATTATTCATTGCAACATCAAATAGATTTTCAACTTCAGGTGTCGAAACACTTGAAGACGTGCGTTTCTTTGCTTCCCAGCCAGAGCGTAAAATTTCCGACATTCTTGCAATATCGCCGAATAAAAGTGCTTCTTTCATTTCTTTGGCTTCGCATTTTAATTGGTGCATTGCCTCTAATGATTTGCCACCCGAAGATACTGATTTTGATTGGTTTTCGATAATTTTTGCGCTTTCGCGTGATGCGCCTGAAAAAGTTAAAAGAATTGAGCTTTCAATTTCATTCATGATGCGTGGGCGCATACGAAGTGGGTTTACAATTACGCGTTCATTGGCCTCAAATTCCATATAATTAAAGCCACCAAATGTTGCCGCATATTGATCTTGGCGACCACCTTGAAGCCCTAAATCAACACGTTCAATATCAAATGCAAGGCGCGCAACTTCATATTCACCCAATGGCAAAATCAAATATTCGCGCATAACTGCAACCATCGCAACCATTAAAGCCGATGATGAACCAAGCCCCGAACCCATTGGCGCATCAACATGGGTTGTTAAAGTAAAACCAGAAGAGCGACCAAAGCCATATTGTTTGAACATACGGTTAAAAATACCGCGATGTAGTTTTAATTTTGAATCATCAGGTATTAATTGCCCAATTGAAAATTCTTCGGTTTCATTTTGGTCAATAGATACGAAAACTACTTTATTATCTGCGCGCAAACGAATTGATGCATAGGCGTATCTGTCAATTGTTACATTGATAATTGCCCCGCCAAATTCATCACAATATGGCGAAACATCTGTACCGCCGCCGGCAAGCCCAAGTCGCAATGGTGCACGTGCGCGAAAAACTGTATTTGTCAAACCCTTACCCCGTTTGTATAGCTTTTATTGTTATTAATTATATTGGATTAAGTTTAAATTTTAGTGAAATTATAGTGTTTTTAAACATGCTATAAGAATTGCAAAATTGGCTTTACTTTTTAAGGCAAATCTGTTGATAAGGCTTTGAAATAGGAATTTATTATGACTGCACGTATTTATTCACCGGCAAAAAATCCAATGCAATCTGGACGTGGAAAATTGGGTGTTTGGGTTTTGGAACATAGTGCATCTTCTGCACGTTCTATTGACCCTTTAATGGGTTGGACATCTTCATCAGACACACAATCACAATTAAGAATTAAATTCCCTTCAAAAGAAGCGGCAATTGAATATGCGCAATCAAATAATATTGATTATGTGCTTACTGAACCAAAACCTGTAAAACGTATTATTCGCGCTTATTCTGATAATTTCAACACAAACCGCAAAGAACCTTGGAGTCATTAAAAAAAATCAAATCGCCGCCCTCGGCCTTCGGCCTCACTTAGCGATTTGGATTAAGCGGACAATTATTTATGAAAAGCGTGGTTTTCATAAATAATTGACATCTTTTGTGTGTTTTGGGTTTGAGTATTTTTGAAGTTTTCTGCTAAACGAGTTTCATTAATGGCTCCGTAGCTCAGCTGGATAGAGCATCCGCCTTCTAAGCGGACGGTCACTGGTTCGAATCCAGTCGGAGTCGCCATTATTTAAAAAAGGCTTGGAGAAATCCAAGCCTTTTGTTTATTTAAGCTGTGTGGTGAATGGCGTCGTGCTTCCTGCAAGACATTTTTTTAACTCACTGCGTGCAAGCAGGCCTTTATTCCATTCAATATCAGCAATTTGGTTGCCATTATATTTAATCACAAATCTATAAGTATCTTCCATCCCGTCCATAAGCGCTTGGATTGTTGGGACAGGTAAAGAAATTACGCCCATTTTTTCGCCATTTGGAAGTGACATGCTTGTATTAATCGCCGTAATATCAATTGGTGCTTGTTTACCCTGCTGGAAATTGATTTTCATTTTTTCACTTCCATTTGGAGTAGGGAAGGCACTTTTATCAAGTCCCATGAAGTTCAACAAAGCCATTCTATAATTACCACCAGGGCCAGAAACTGATACAGACATTTCTTTTCTTGCAAACATTGCTATGCAAAATTCGCCTTTTGGCGCACCGGCTTTACCTTGAAAAACTGACCAATAGCCGTTTTCATAATTTTCCTTCATTATCGCCATATTGCGTGTGTCCAATGCAACAACATTAATTTCAGGTTCAGTAGTCGCAAGCAGACCTTTCATAGGATCATAATTTGCAGTTATTGGGATTTGCGCATTTGCACTCATTGAAGTGAAAACAAATGCGATTGATGAATACATAATATTTCTAATTTTGCTCATAATAATAAGCCTTTAATAGTGAAAATGATTTTTAAATTAATTTGGAACTTCGAATAAGGACTTACAAACAAGGCGTGCTTCACCCGCCCTGTTTTCTTCGGCCGTAATTCTTACATCTGCAATTCTAAATATTCCTTCATTATCAGGAATTGTAATAAAATTAATATCGCAGCTTGCATAAGCGCCTTCTTCCCATGTTGCACCTGTACTTAAATCTGTAACAAGTGAAGTATTATCATAGGTGTCGCCATAGGTTAGAATATGGGTATTTCCGCTATTGATAAAATGTGGGTTTCCATATTTTCTTAGAATGTCGTCTTCGGTTTTGCTTTCCCATACTTGTATAAGTAGCTGTTCATTCTTTGATTTTTTGCGATTGCCGCGTACTTGTGCCGCTTCATCACGGAAAGCAAATTTTTGTTGCGCATCTTTTATTTGTGGCAATAATTCTTTTTCAGCTTTTACCCTTAATTCATTAAGCGTTGCTTGATTTTTTGCCATTTGCGCATTGTATTTATCAATGTCTTCTTTGGACGGTTTTGTGTGCCATGCACCAGTTGGGTCTGGATGCTCATTTTCAAGCCAAAATTGACGCCACGTATATAATATAATATCAGAAGCCTGACCATGTGGATTTAATACCACATCATTACTCATATTAAGTTTTGTAAGGCCCGCGCGGAAATAATTCATATCAAATGATTTTTTGGCCGCACTTTGTTTGATTGTATTGCGAAACAAAGTATCAATTTCATAATTATAACATGCATATTTGCGTAATTTTGTTAGCACAGGCGTGTCAGAGGTTTGCCACTGGCTTTCAGGAATTGCTTTTGTTGTTTTTAAATTTTCCCGTGGCAAAATATAACTATGTGCACCAATTTTAAACTTAACAGGGCCACTAATAACTAAAGGTTTAACTTTTGCATTTTTATCAATTTGTGAAATTGCAGAAGGGCATTCGAATTGAAGATAAAGTACTGCCATTTCTGGCTTTTGCGCACTTTCATATATAGTTGTAACTTCCAATTGTTTTACGGCAACTGGACCAAGTATATTCCCCATATCTGTTCTATCTGAAACTATCCAAGAGGTGATAAAATAAGCCTCTCTATCGCCTGGTTTGCCTTGCATGTGCACTAATGCATCTTGTGCAAAAGCATTTGCGCCAAATAATAGTGATGAAATTAATGCGGTGCTGAATAACTTAATTTTATTTGTCATTATATGCTTCCAAAAATTTATTATTGATAATCAATATGTGCTTTTTATATATAAATTTGTCAATAATTAGGCAAAGTAATTACATATTTCAAATCATATGTTCCAAGCCTTATTGTGGAAATTCCATGCATCTTTTAAAATTGTTTCAATATCACTTCTTTTTGGGTTAAAACCAATTATTTGGCGGGCTTTTGTGCTATCTGCGACTAAGAAAGGTGGGTCACCGGCGCGGCGTGGGCATATTTCGCGCGGGCAGGGTAGGTTCGTTACACGCTCTGCGGCTTGCATTATTTCAAGCA
>CAZKYS010000109.1:0-7781 GCA_964557085.1 uncultured Caulobacteraceae bacterium | reverse complement strand
TGGATTTGGTAGTAAACTTGCCAATGGTTGCACATCTGGTCATGGGATTTGTGGAATTTCAAGGCTTTCATTACGTTCAATAGTCGCCGTAATTGTCTTTATGGCTTTTGCGATTTTGACCGTGTTTTTGAAATCAAAAATAGGCGTTTAATTATGAAATCAATCATTCTTTCTTTTATTCTTGCAATTATTTTTGGTATCGGCCTTGGCATTTCTGGCATGATTGACCCCAAAAACGTAATTGGTTTCCTTGATATTTTTGGAAATTGGAAACCTGCCTTAATGTTGGTAATGGGGTTTGGAATATTGGCTGCCACGCAATTTTTTATCATAACAAAAAAGCGCGGCACGCCAATATTTGAAAATAACCTGCCAAATTTACCAAGTGTGATTGATAAAAAACTAATTATTGGTTCGGCAATTTTTGGCATAGGTTGGGGAATAGCGGGGATATGCCCTGGTCCTGCCTTGGTTAATTTTTTGCAATTCCCAAAAGAAATTGGCCTATTTTTAATTGCGATGGTAATTGGCGGGAAAATCGCCAATATTAAGGTTTAGGTTTTTCACTATCAATTAAAGCCTGCACCTGTTTGTAAAACACCTCACGCGCTTCGCTTTGTGGTCCAAGGCTTGCGCGCGGCCATGATGCGTTTGATGCAATAATTAGGTTGCGTTTTGGATCGATGAAAATACCCTGCCCAAAGATGCCTTTTGCAGCAACACTACCATCATCATAAGTCCACCATTGATATCCATAACCACGGCCTTCACTACCAATATCTTTTTGCTTTGTTACTGCTTTTTTGAACCAATCTTCGGGAACAATTTGTTGGTCGCCAGCTTTGCCATTGGCAAGCACAAAAAGCCCCATGCGTGCAAAATCACGCGTTGCCGCCTGTATGCAGCATCCCGCGATTTCATGACCAGTTGGTCCAAGAAGCCATGTTGCATCGGCTTGCATTCCAAATGGTTGCCAGATTTTTTCTTGTAAATATTGGGCAAGTGGTTTTTTTGTTGCCGAAGTAACCAAAACCCCAATCAAATTTGTTTCGCCCGTATTATAATTCCAAACTTTCCCAGGTTCATGGGCGCGTGGTAATTTACGCAAATATGAAACAGTTGCATCAATTCCTGCGTCAGGTTTTGTGAAATTGAAGCGATTCACATCGGAATTTTTATCTTCGTAATCTTCATTCCACTTAACACCTGATGACATTGTCAAAATTTGTTCAACGCTTACGCCATCATAAGCGCTGCCTTTTAAATCTGGTATATAATTTACAATATTATCATCAAGGCTTTTTATATAACCATCTTTGATGGCTGCGCCGACAAGGGTTGAAGTGAATGATTTTGCCACTGAAAAGCTTGTCCAACGGCCTTTTTCGTCAAAGCCAAGGGCGTATTTTTCAAATCGAATTTTACCATCCTGAATTATAACAATAGCAGAACTTCTTTGCTCCTTCATATATTCGTCAATATTGGGAATATTAAGTTTTTCGCCTTGTGGTAAGTCCAAAGGGTGATCTGATGCCTTTATTATATGGTTTTTGGCAATGAAAGTAAGCCTATCAAGGGCGCGAAATGATGCGTCGCGTTGTTCTTGTGACCATAATAAAACGTCTTTATTGGTAGGTAATGTAGTTAAAACGCCGCGCGTTTCTTTATCAAGGCTATTCCACCATGCCAAACCGCCAAAAATTGCAAAACCGCAAACCCCGAGAATTATATATCTTTTTTTCACTTCGTCCCCGCATGTTATTATTATTTATTTAATTCAAGAGACAATAAAAATGAAAAAAAATCAATGGGAAAAATGACCAAATCTGTTTCAAATTAATTTCAATAATAAAGACATTTAAGCGCCGCCTGTATGCGTGAATTAACCCCAAGCTCGCTACAGGTTTTTTTTATGTGAAATTTAACTGTGTTTTCGCTTAATCCCAAAATCATACCAATTTCATGGTTTG
Organism: uncultured Caulobacteraceae bacterium; assembly: GCA_964557085.1. GTDB lineage: Bacteria > Pseudomonadota > Alphaproteobacteria > Caulobacterales > Aquidulcibacteraceae > Pseudaquidulcibacter. The sequence goes on along the minus strand of CAZKYS010000109.1, from coordinate 5,811 downwards.
ATTTACCCTGTGCGACCCATTCCATTACTTCGCGTGCACGTGTTGAAATGTTTATTTCTTTTTCATGATGGCGAAATTCATCCAATAATATATCTTCAAAGGCATTATGAAGCAAAGTTGAATATAAACTAAGGTTCTTCAAAGCCGCATCGCTTAATTCAATATTATCCTGTGAACACCATGTAACTACGCCGCAATAATTATGCGCACCATGAATTGAAAATGCGACAAAGTCGATAATTCCCTCATTATTGGAAAAATCAATCATTGATTGGCTTGGGATAATTTTGTCGTAGTCTAATGTGTGCGCAATTACGGGGCGATTTGCCTTTTGGAATACCAATATAAAAGGGTCAACTACTTTGATGCCTTCTTCAATATATTGTTTAAGAAAGTTTATTGGCAAATTACCAATACCTTGTTTGCGAATATTAGGAATAATTGGCGATATTGGTGCGCATTGCCAATATTTAAAACCAATTTCATGCGAAGTTTCGCACGCATGGGCATAAATTTCGTCAATCATATTCATATCTGATATAGTTTTTATCCGCTCAACTAAATAGTCGCGCAGCTGAATATCATCCATTTTAACCCCAAATCAGTAATTGTTTGATTTATTTATATAAATAATATTGATAATGACTAAATAATTAAATGTCTACAATTAAATTCAATCAAAGGTTGTGTTTATTATGTCTATTAGACCAAAGTCGTAATTTCGATATTGGTAATTTTTAAGCCTGGTTTAAGCCAAGTTTTCAATACTGCCTTATTTTATTCACATTTTTAATTAAATATGCATCATAGAGTTAATTTAGGTGTTGGATGAAAAATTTTATTAAATTTAGCTTTTTGGCTTTTACATTTTTTGGCTTTAACGCTTATGCGGAAGGCAATTGCCCTTCGGGTTATTATCCAGTTGGTGGTGGCAATAGTGGTTATCAAGGATGTGCACCAATTCCACCCGGCCCTGCAACCAATAATCAAGATATTGTAGGCCAACTAAGGGGAATGGGGCCAAGTCGACCAAAATGGCTACATTCTTATGGCTCGTTGGCGCTAGGAAAAGATAAAACTAATGGACAAACAATGTATGCCTTAGTGTTCAAAGCACGAAGTGAATATGAGGCCATGAGTAAAGTTCTTTCAGATTGTGAAACTGCGGGTTTCCTTGAATGTAAAGGGGTTTTTGTGTTTGCAAATGGTCATATTGCACTTTCTACTGGTGATGATGGCAAAATCTATTGGGGAGCAGACAAAAAAGAAAAAGGCGCAAAAAAAATTGCATTATCTGAATGTGAAAAGAAAACTACAAAATGCGAAGTTTTTAAAACCGCCGATAGTAGCGCAGACAGAAATTATTAAAAATTCAATCTAACTTTTAATTATAACGATGGCTTAAATTATGAAATCACTCATTAAAATTGGCTTTTTGGCTTTTGCATTAATTGGCTTTGAGGCAAAAGCTGAAGGTAATTGTCCGCAAGGTTATTACCCAGTTTACAATAATAATGGCGGCGGTGGGCAGGTAGGTTGTGCGCCAATTCCTTCGAATGGCTCTACAACATATTCAAACGCACCGAGAAAGCCGAAACCTTATTGGGTGGATTCATATGGAACAATTGCATACGGAAAAAATGAAAAAGGTGAAAAAGTCATCAGCTATGAAAAGAAAATTAGCTCTCAGGAGCTTTCTGATAGAGCGACATTCTTCATTTGTGATACCTTAAAATATACAGATTGCCAAATAGTGCTTCGGTTTAAAAATGAATATGCTGTTATTGTAAAAGACGAAAATGGCGAATTTTATTCAAGCGCTCATTCCAATAGGGATAGAGCAGCAGATAATGCCATGGCAATGTGCAATAAAAACAATTCCCAACAATGTAATTTTGTTGGCTTCCTTGATAGCACTAAAAAATTAGTTCAGCCGTAACTTTGAAGCATCGTCGAATTTATAGGATTTAAAAATGCTTAAATTAAATAAACTTTCCCTTTTGGTTTCAATTTTTGGGCTTTCATTTTTTGCGCCAAGTGCATATGCACAATCTTGTGGCGGTGGGTTTGCTCAAGAAGGTGGAAGCGGAATTATAAGCTGTGTCCCTTTATATTCTCCGTCAAATCAGGACGCGCCAATCCCTCAAGGGCCAGTTTGGGTTTCAAGATGGGGCGCAATAGCATTTGACCCAATTCAGGGTAAATTTGGCGGGGCAGAAGGCCATGAAAGCAAAAACAAGGCTTTCAAAGCTGCCATCAAAGAATGTGAACGAAATGGCGGCAAGAAATGCAAAATTATAGGTAACCATACTAACCAATGCGGTGCGCTTGCTTCTGGTGTTAATTATACGGTGGCATGGGGTGGCCCTGATAAACAAAAAACCATTGATGACGCAATTAATGCTTGTAGTCAAAAGACTACTAATTGTCAGGCCTATTATGCCGGTTGCTCTTATGCTGCAAGATATAAGTAATTTCATGGGGTTGAAATGAAAAATTTTTATAAATTAGGTTTGTTTTTATCAATATTCATTGGCGCAAATGCAAATGCAGAGGGCGGCTGTCCCGCTGGATCATATCCTATTGGCGGCGGTAATGCAGGCTGGCAAGGTTGTGCACCAATACCGGGCTATAATTCTGGCGGTGGGCAATCATATTCAAGGCCAGGCAGGTGGCTTGATTCCTATGGTGCACTAGTGTTTGGCTATGACAAGCAAGATGGTAGCATAAAATACGCTTTCAGCAGAAAGCACAATACCGAAGATAAAGCAATTAATGGCGCTTTAAATGCTTGCTATAATGCAAATTTCGACAAATGTTCCAAGGCCACTAGTTTTTGGAATGTTTATTTAGTTATCGCAAGTAGCGAAGATGGCGCTCTGTCATGGGCTTATGACAAAAAGATGAAAACTGCCAAGAAAAATGCAATTAAAGAATGTGGCAAGAATGGTGCGAAAAATTGCAAAGCCATAGAGATTGTCGATAGTAGTGCTGATTGGGTACAGTAACATTGTTTGCGATTAATGAAATCAGGAAGATAGAAAATGAATAGGCTTATTAATTTTAGTGTTTTTTTATTTTCATTAATTGGATTTAACGCCTATGCAGAGGGTAATTGTCCTCAAGGCTATTATCCCACAGGTGGTGGCAATGCGGGGTGGCATGGTTGTGCGCCTATTCCAGGTTATGATTCTGGGCAAGGTCAAAATAATGGCCCAAGTGGACATTGGGAAGATTCTTATGGCGCAGTAGTTTTTGGCGACGCGAAAGAAGATGGCTCTTTAAGATATTCATATAGTATGAATTATAGCAATGAAAATGGCGCACTTAATCGTGCATTTCAGGAATGTGAGCAGGGCGGATTTTTAAATTGTCGTAAGGGCGCAACATTTTGGAATGGCTATATGGCACTGGCTTCTGGCGAAGGAGACGGCATATATTGGGGCATTAATGAAACGGTAGGAAAGGCAAAAAATCGCGCGATAGATGAATGCAAAAAACAATATAAAAATTGTACAGTATTCAAAATAATTGATAGCCGTGCGGTTTGGGTTAATTAAAATTGCTTTATAAGTTACTGTAAGGCCTCAACAGATTTGAAAATTAGGAAATATAGAAAATGAAAATAATCATTAAATTAGGTTTTATGCTCTTTGCTTTTACAGGCTTTAACGCAATGGCAGAAGGCAGATGCCCGCCGGGCTATCTTCCGTCTTCACAATTTGAAGGTACGGGCTGCGCACCAATTTATGACCCAAACCAAGGACAAAGCCAAACCAGTGCACCACAAGGACATTGGGAAGATTCATATGCAAGCCTAGTTTGGGGATATGGTAAAAATGGCAGTTCAAATTATGCCTATGGCGCAAAATATGACAGCCAAATTAATGCCGACAATGGCGCTTTAAGTAATTGTATCTCCGCAGGAAACACTGACTGCCGCGTTGTTCTTCAATTTAGCAATGGCTATCTTGTGATTGCAAGTGATGAAAATGGTGCACTTTATGCTGCCTCAGAGTTTGAAAAAAATGTTGCAGAAAATAAAGCAATACAAAATTGCATGAGTTATAATGCTAAAGGCTGCAAAGTTATAGAATCTGTAAATAGCCGTGCCGTTTGGGTGAATTAAGATTGCTTATTGTGCTGCGTGATATTTTTATCAAAAGAATGGTAGGAACATTATAAAATGCAAAAAATTGTTAAATATGGTTTGTTTCTTATAAGTTTTATTGGTTGCAACGCATATGCAGAGGGTGGAAGTTGTCCTGAAGGTATGTATCCGATTGGTGGACAAGGTTATCAAGGATGTGCGCCCATACCAAATTATTCATCGCCGAAAAGCAATTTACCAGCTCCACCGCCGCCTAAAAGTAAATATCAAATTGCAGCTGAATCTATGCATCAACAAACCAATAGTGATATTGCTGATGTTCTAATTGCCATGGCTAAATATGAAGAAAAACAGCATCTAGTAGCTGCTACATCTGAAAAAAAACAAAACCTAGAGGCAGAATTGGCAAATAATCCAAAATATCAAATGATGAAGCAAGGATATTGGCATTTTGAACCTCGACCAAGCTATTTACCAAAAGGTGATGGTTGCAGTGCTATTTTTGCTAATTTGGATGGTGCGGTCACTGTTTCTGGGCCATCTGGTGAATATAGAAATGCGGCAATTACTTTTTGGGGTGGGTCAATTCCAATTCCCAAAAAACCAGAAATGATTCCTGTAACTCTTTCGCAAACTGGTGCAAATGCGGCGGCAACTGTTAGTGCCTATAATTTTGCAATGGCAGATGGAAAAATTGGCGCTGTTTCTTTGGTGGTTCCAGATGCAAATGGTTTGATTAGCAATATGTATGATACACACAAATTTGCTGTATTTTTGAGTAATAAAAAAGGCCTCGAAATTGAATGGAAAGGCGGGAAAGTGGCGTCTCAAATGCTATCCACTTGTATTGCAGGTCAATAGGGGTAAATATTAAAAAACCCCAATAATTGGCCCCATATTATCGCCTGTTTCTTCTATTCCAAGTTCTTTGGAATATATTTTTGAAATTGTTCCATCAAGATAAAGGGCGTTATCAGTTTTTAATTCATCTTTGAAAAGAATTGCCATATCATAAAAATTGACTTGGTTTTTTGAAATCGCAAAAAATACATTGCCATCTTTATCAATACCAACGGCGTTTCTTATATTTAGATTTTTGCTGCCTTTTAAAAATTTGGGATGAATTTGTCCCTTTATTACCAACATTGGGCCAGATTGCGTTGCAAATTCGGGTTTTGAATTGGCGTGTGCCTTATCATATTCACCAGTTTCCAGAATGCCCGCTTGATTATTATCAAGATAAAATACGCCATTGGGTTTTAGGCCGAAATTGCCAATCGTTTCACCTTTGAAAAGTTTTTTAATTTCAACTTTATTTTCAACATAAAGACCAACAGGATCGCGATTATCAAGATACATTCCACCATTCATCGCAAATTCAAGATTTTGATTTTTGCTTTTGGTAAATTCTTTTAGATTTTCAAAATCACCAATAATTTGTTTGTTATCATCTTTAAGAAAAAGCGCGATTTTGCTTTCTTTGGAATTATATTTGCAGATTGTAAATTTGGCATCACCAACAGATTTGCCAAAGCAATGCTTTGGCAAATCCATTTGTGCATTAGTTTTTGGGCTACAGGCATTCAGGGCAAAAATCCCCAATGCCCCAAGGCATAAATTTTTAATTTTCGCCAAAATATTTCACCAAAGTATAAAGCATTTTGCGCGCATCCATAAGCGATTTAATCTTTACACGTTCA
>CAZKYS010000108.1:0-7795 GCA_964557085.1 uncultured Caulobacteraceae bacterium | reverse complement strand
AAGTTTTGTGACTTTGGTGGTTATTCCAACCACAATTTTGCTTACACTTTTTGCATCTAATTCTATGGGTTATACGATTAACCGCGTTTCATTATTCGCGCTTATTTTCTCTATCGGGATATTGGTGGATGATGCGATTGTTATGATTGAAAACATCGCCCGCCATTGGGGTATGAATGACGGTCGAAGTAAAGAGCAAGCGGCAATTGATGCGGTTGCCGAAGTTGGCAATCCAACCATTGTTGCAACTTTGACCGTGGTGGTTGCGCTTTTGCCAATGATGTTTGTTTCAGGGCTTATGGGGCCATATATGGCGCCAATTCCTGCGAATGCATCGGCGGCGATGATATTCTCATTCTTTGTGGCGGTGATTGTTGCGCCTTGGCTTATGCTTAAAGTTGCGCCTAAAAAAGGGCACGGGCATGCACATTCCGAAGAAGAAGGCATCCTTGGGCGCACATATCGCAAAATTGCCGCCCCAATCATTGCCACTAAAAAAAGCGCATGGACATTTTTATTAGTGGTTGGTTTTGCAACAATTGCGGCCTGTGTTTTATTCTATACAAAAACCGTAACCGTAAAACTTTTGCCATTTGATAATAAATCAGAATTCCAAATTGTTGCCGACCTTCCAGAAGGCACAAGCCTTGAAACCACACAAAGGGTTTTGATGGAAACTGCGGCACTTGTTGGCAATATAAAAGAAGTTGAAAGCATGGAAGCCTATGCGGGAACTTCTGCGCCATTTAATTTCAACGGCCTTGTGCGCCATTATTTCTTGCGTGAGCGCCCTGAAATGGGTGATTTACAAGTTAATCTTACACCTAAAAAAGACCGCAAACGTGAAAGCCATGATATTGCGCTTGAAGCACGCAAATTAATTAAAGATGTTCATTTGCCTGTTGGCGGTTCATTGAAAGTTATTGAAGTGCCGCCAGGGCCGCCAGTTATCTCAACCCTGCTTGCAGAGGTTTATGGCCCTGATGCGCAAACGCGCCGCGATGTTGCCAATAAAATCAAAGCGCAAATGGCGAAAATTCCATATATTGTTGATATTGACGATTATTATGGTGTGCCACGCCCGAAAACTTTCTTTGCGCCAAATCATGCGCAAATGGATGCATTGGGCATTAATGAAGGGCAAGTTCTTCAATCAATTGGCGCAACATTTGGCGGGGCAAGTCTTGGCACTTTAGCGGGAACAAATGGGCATGATCCAATTGAAATCTCTTTAAGATTACCAACCCAAGATAGAACATGGAATGCACGCACTTCATCAATGCCAGTTGCAATTTCGCAAACCCCAATGGGTGCACGCCTTGTTGATATGGGTGAATTGGTAATTCCGCAAAATACCCAATCATCTTACCCAATATTCCGCCGCGATGGGCGCGAGGCTGAAATGGTAACTGCCGACCTTGCGGGGCAATATGAAGCGCCAATTTATGGGATTTTTGATACAAATAATAAAATCAAAAATATTGATTGGGGCAAGTTGCCAAAACCAACAATCTCTTGGCATGGACAACCCCATGATGAAAGCAAACCAACCATTCTTTGGGATGGTGAATGGGAAATAACCTATGTTACATTCCGTGATATGGGTGCAGCATTTGGCGTTGCAATTATCGGTATTTATATTTTGGTGGTAGCCCAATTTGGCAGCTTTAAATTACCACTTGTTGTGCTTACACCAATTCCATTGACTTTAATCGGTATTGTATTGGGTCACGCAATATTTGGTGCACCATTTTCGGCAACCTCGATGATTGGATTTATTGCACTTGCGGGCATTATTGTGCGCAATTCAATATTGCTTATTGATTTCATACGTCACGCCAAAACCGATGATAGGCCATTGCGTGAAGTATTACTTGAAGCAGGTGCAATCCGCTTTAAACCAATCATCCTTACTGCACTTGCTGCAATGATTGGCGCAGCAGTAATATTATCCGACCCAATTTTCCAAGGCTTGGCAATATCTTTATTATTTGGTTTAATGTCATCAACATTACTAACAGTATTAGTAATACCAGCGATATATATTGCACTTAGGGATGATGGAATTATCAAAAAATAAGAACATTCATATAAATAGTTTTATTTGATATTTACAAAACAATATTTCACAATATAAAACAATATATATATTGTGAGCGTTTTTTAAATGAATATAAAAAATATATTATCTTCAGTAGGTTTTAGTATTGTTACGTTTTTTTCTGGTCAGGTATTTGCCGAAGACTGGACTAAATTTGAAAGCAGTAATTTCATAATGTATTCAAACGTCAAAGAAAAGATTGCCGTTGAATATATAAAAAAACTTGAGAATTTTAATTATGTTTTGGGTGATTTTTATACTTACAAGCAAGACAAGCACGAAAAATTTGTTTTATATTTTTTTCATTCATATTCAGACTTAGAAAAAACATATCCAAAAGTAGATTCAAATGTTGCAGGTTTTGTGAAGTATTGCCAAGAGGGAATTACTGGTTTTTCTCTATATAAAGGAGACACGATAAAAAATAGTGAGAACCTCCTTAAGCAACAAGAGAATCCTAGCTTAATCATTATTTTTCATGAATATTCACACATTTTTATGGCCAAAAATTGGGGAATGAATTATCCGCATTGGTTCATTGAAGGCTATGCCGAATATTACGGTGGAACGCGAATGAATGATGAAAAAATAATGGTTGGGATGCCATTCATTAATCGTTACATAGCTTTAAAAAACAATATACAAATTGATTATAAGGACATAATTGGCGAGACTTTACATCTAAAAAACTATGATAATAGAATTACGGCTTTTTATGCTCAATCATGGCTTTTGACCCATTATATGATGACAACACCTGAATTAAGAAAAAAAGCACAAGACTATTTCAATGCACGCCAAAAAGGTGAGGATAAATTAAAGGCTTTTGAGCGTGTATTTGGAATGGATATGAAAGAACTCAAAAAAACGCTTGATAAATATCTTAATTCCGAATTAAAGGCCACCTATAAACCGCTAAGCAAAGATATTGATTTAAGTGTTTCTATTACAAAAATGCCTAAATCAGCATCTCAATTATTATTGTATAATGCAGCCTTAGAAGCATGCCCAAAGAAAGAAAATTGGGATAAATTACTTAATACTATTCGTAAAAAAGCTGAACCATTCAAAGACGATGATTATGCTCAAAATATTCTTTCAAAAGCGGAAATAATAATTGGTGATGAAGAAAAGGCAATTGACTATTATAAAAATCGCATTTCCATAAATGATAAAGATGATGAAGCGTGGTTTAGATATGGGCAGGCGCTTTATCTAACGGCTGATCATGGAAAATTTAAAAATAAAGATGAGACTGTATTAAAAATACAAGAAGCACGAAAAGCATTACTAAAAGCCTATGAACTTAATCCATTAAATGCCACTAATCTTTATTACATTTCCCTCACTGCAAAAGATAAGATGAATCCCGATGAGAATTCATTAAATTCAGCAATAGAGGCATATAATCTTGAGCCTTCGGTTACAGAATTTGCACTAAATGCCGTTTTTTTCCTATTAGCAAAAGAAAATTACGAAGACGCAAAATATATAATTCAAGACCTTGCAAGTAATCCACATTTCTCTCAATTATCACAACGATTAAACAATGTAATCTCTGCGATTGATAGAAAAGCAAAAAAAGAAGAAATTTTCAAACTGCTAGAAGAATAAAAAAAGCCCCGCAATTGCGGGGCTTGATTTTATAGGCCTTTTAAAACATCAACTAAATCTAATTTTTCCCATGAAAAGCCGCCATCTGCTTCCGGTGCGCGGCCAAAGTGGCCATAGGCTGCGGTGCGGGCATAGATTGGTTTGTTTAAATCAAGATGGGTACGAATACCTTTTGGCGTTAAACGCATCACTTCGAATAGGCGTTTTTCTAATGCATCCAAATCACAACGCTCTGTGCCTTCACAATTTGCATAGATTGATAAAGGCTCTGCAACACCAATTGCATATGATAATTGGATTGTGCATTTATCTGCAAGGCCAGCAGCAACCACATTTTTCGCCAAATAGCGCGCAGCATAAGCGGCAGAACGGTCAACTTTCGTTGGATCCTTACCAGAGAATGCGCCGCCGCCATGTGGCGCCGCACCGCCATAAGTATCAACAATAATTTTACGACCAGTAAGGCCAGTATCGCCATCAGGGCCACCAATTACGAAAGCGCCAGTTGGATTAATATGCCATGCGCAATTTGGCGCAATTGGTAATGCATCACCCAATTCACCAATAATATATGGCTTTACCAATGCCGCAATATCATCCGATGTCATATTTGCATCAAGATGTTGGGTTGAAAGAACGATTGATGTTGCTTCAACTGGTTTGCCATTTTCATAACGAACAGTAACCTGTGATTTAGCATCAGGTCCAAGCCATGCTTCTTTGCCAGAATGGCGAACCTCGGCAAGCTTTTTCAGGATTTTGTGTGAAAAATGCAATGGCGCGGGCATAAATTCTGCGGTTTCGTTGGTTGCATAACCAAACATAATACCTTGGTCGCCCGCACCTTCTTCTTTGTTGCCCGCTTCATCAACACCTTGAGCGATATGTGCAGATTGACCATGAAGAAGCACTTCAACATCAGCTGTTGCATGATGGAAACCATCTTGCTCATAACCAATGTCTTTGATTGCAGCGCGTGCGGTTTCGATAATTTCATCATGTGAAATTTCTGTTTCAAGACGGGTTTCGCCAGCAATGACAACTTTATTGGTTGTCGCCAAAGTTTCGCAAGCGGCACGTGTCACCCAAGGATTAAGACCTTTTTCAATTGTACGACGGAAAAATAAATCCACAATCTCATCAGAGATTCTATCACAAACTTTATCTGGGTGGCCTTCTGATACTGATTCAGAAGTAAAAATATAAGATGAACGTGTCAAATTGCGCTCCTTGAAAAGGTAAAATTCATATATAGATATAAATACATGTTTATATGTTTAAATGAAAGTCTTTTTTCAGAAATTCATTCTTTATTCTGAATATAATGGAAAATTAAAATTCTTCACCATATTTAACACTTCCAATTCGGAAATTTTCTTTGTCTTCAAATTCAACGTCACGGATGAATGCCATTGCGTGATTATCGATTGCAATGTCTGATTTCCTTAAATTACGTGAGATTGTAAGGCCACGCAAAGTTCGGCATCTTGATAATGCAACATAGGTTTGGCCATGAGCAAATGTGCCGCGCCCAAAATCAATATGGACACTATCAAATGTAAGTCCTTGGGATTTATGAATGGTCAATGCCCATGCGGGACGAATTGGTAATTGGGTAAAAGTTCCAACAACTTTGCGACGCGGCTTTTCATCTTCGCCAATATCATATTGGAACCTTTCCCAAACGGCTGGTTCAACTTCATGAATATAACGCCCAATTTTCACTTTAACTGTGTCATGATTTGTTTCAACAATTGTTGCAAGTGAACCATTAACCCAGCGTCTATCGGCATCATTCCTAAGCATCATTACTTTTGCACCAACTTTTAATTCCAAATCACTTTCGGTTGGGAAAAGTTTTTCATCAAAGACACCTTCGGTTTCACATTCATATATTGCGGCTTTATCGGGCAAAGCCGCCATTTCTTTTTCATTTATACGGCGCGCCGCTTCATTGGTTGTTGTTAATATAACCGAATTTTCGGTTTTATCGGGCGGCTCGATGCGAATTCTTGTTTCTAATAAATCATAATCTTCGCGGGTAATTTTGCCACCTCGCACACGCTCTAAAATGCCAAGGAAGTGGGCTTCTGTTTGCCTGAAGGCATGGGTTAATTCAATCACATGCCATTTAGATGCCTTGGCGCATGGTGCATCAAAAAAATAAATTCCATCAAACCATTTTTGCAAAATTTCATTATCTTGATTGTTTACAACAGGCGGCAATTGCGCCGCATCACCCACACACAAAATTTTCACACCGCCAAATGGCAATGCAACCCCACGATGAAGCCGCAAAGACCTATCAATCGCATCCATCAAATCGGATCTGACCATTGAAATTTCATCAATCACTAAAAGGTCGGTATTACGCAACAATCGCCCTTCGCGAACCCGTTTAACATCTTGTGGGTGGATAAGATTGGGGGGGAATTTGAAAAGTGAATGCGCCGTCTGTCCGCCTGCATTAAGCGCGGCAATACCAGTTGGCGCGATTATTACCGCCCGCAATTGGGTTTCTTCAAGAAAGTTTTTTAAAAAAGTTGTTTTACCTGTTCCCGCGCGCCCCGTAAGGAAAATTGGAAAAGGTGATTTTTCAATTAATTGGCGCACTTCAAAATAAATTTTATTATCAATTAAATTATTATTTTTTGGCGCCGAATTTACAACCTGCCCATTTCCAGACAGCAAACCAGACCATGCTTTATCGGCATCTTTATCAATGATTTTACGTTCAATTGCGCCATCGATAATTAAAATTGCGTGATATTCATCGCCATTTTCGACCAAACGTGCGACACCACCCATAATATTAGTTTGGCGAATTGTTTTCATGGTTTCTTTTTTACTGACACGCCATAAAGGTCAATACTTTATAGCTTTACAGAAAAATATTCCAATTTAAAAAGGAAATAAGAAACTTACTTCTCTTTAAACCGCTATATTTTTCACCATATAAGAATAATATTCTTATAATTAAGAGGTTAGAAATGTCACAAGAATCACAGACTAGATCGCAAGGGCGCATTTTCAACAATATTACCGAAACTATTGGTGCAACGCCTTTGGTTCGTCTTGAAAATCTTGCAAAAAAACATGGCCTAAAAGCCAATATTTTGGCGAAATTGGAATTTTTCAATCCCATCGCATCAGTTAAAGATCGTATTGGCGTTGCCATGATTGAAGAATTGGAAGAACGCGGCCTTATAAATCAAGATACTTTATTGGTGGAGCCAACATCTGGAAACACTGGTATCGCGCTTGCTTTTGTTGCGGCACAACGTGGGTATAAATTGAAACTTGTTATGCCTGAAACAATGTCAATTGAACGTCGCAAAATGCTTGCATTTTTGGGTGCTGAATTAGTTTTGACACCGGGTTCAGAAGGCATGAAAGGTGCGGTTGCGCGCGCTAATCAAATTGTTTCTGAAACCCCAAATTCAATTATTCCAGGGCAGTTTGTGAACCCTGCTAATCCTGCTATCCACCGTAAAACCACCGCAATTGAAATTTTGACTGATACAGGTGGCGATGTTGGTGCTTTTGTTGCAGGTGTTGGCACTGGCGGAACAATCACTGGCGTTGGCGAAATTTTAAAAACGCAAAAGCCAGACGCTAAAATCGTTGCAGTTGAACCATCCGCATCACCTGTTTTATCTGGCGGCGCCCCTGGCCCACACAAAATTCAAGGAATTGGCGCAGGTTTTATCCCTGATGTTTTAAACAAAGATGTGATTGATGAAATAATTACAATCACCAATGAAGAAGCCTTTGAAACATCGCGCGAACTTGCGCGTGTTGAGGGTATCCCTGGCGGTATTTCATCGGGCGCAAATGTTGCCGCAGCATTAAAACTTGCCGCGCGTGATGAATTTGCAGGTAAAAATATTGTTGTAATTATCCCATCTTTTGCCGAACGCTATATTTCAAGCGCATTATTCGAAGGAATTGGGGAATAATTATTCCCCAATTTTTGGATAATCCATCGCAACATTGCATCTTTCATATTCATGGCCATATTTATCCATGATTTCTTGCGAATGGACAAAACCAAATTTTTCATAAAGGTGAATTGCCGCT
>CAZKYS010000107.1:0-7901 GCA_964557085.1 uncultured Caulobacteraceae bacterium | reverse complement strand
CCTTGATGATTGGGAATATGAATTAAATAAAGCGGTTACTTTGGGTGTTGACCATATTTCGCCATATCAATTAACAATTGAACCCAATACAGCCTTTGATAGAAAACTAAAGCGCGGCGCAATAGTAATTCCCGATGATGATTTGGGTGCGCAATTTTACGAAAAAACCCAAGAAATTTTGTACGCCCATAATTTTATCCCTTATGAAATTTCCAATCATGCCAAGGATATAAATTCAATGTCGCGCCATAATTTACTATATTGGCAATCGGATGATTGGATTGGAATTGGCCCTGGCGCACATGGGCGCTTATGGGAAAATGGGCAAAGGTATGCCAATTTCAATAGTTTAAAACCTGATGAATATATTGAAAACATAAGGTCAAAAGGTAATTCATTGATTGAAAATGAACCCCTTAATGATGAAGAAATTTTCCAAGAATATTTCATAATGGGTCTTAGACTTGAAAATGGTGTTGAATATAAAAACTATCAACTAAATCAAGAAAAACTAGAATATTTGTCAGGTTTGGAATTGATTGAATATAATGAAACGCGCCTTAAGCTATTGCCAAAGGCGCGCACAATTTCAAATGCAGTAATTGCACAAATTATTGAAAATTAATAATTTTTTGGTGCAGCATCAATCATTTTGGTGCCATCGCCCGTGATTTCCATAATCGGCATTGCGCGCTCAATAATGCCGTCATTAAAGCGGAAGTTACCATCAATTCCCACAAAGCCTTTGTTGCGTTCAAGCAATCTTGTTGAAATTGCCGATTTTTCACCATTTCTTGCGGTTTTTGCAATCAAGCTCATGGCGTCATATCCCATGCCTGCAAGGCGGGTTGGGGTGCGTCCGCTATATTTAGCTTGCAATTCTTTGGCAAATTCATCTCGTGCTTGGCTTTCGGCGCTTACGAACCAGCCGCCGAACATGTGGCTATCGGTAATGGTAAGATTATCTTTCCAAAGTCCAGTTCCCAATAATTGAACCCTTGATGTTGATGCGCCGTTTAATGATAGGGTTTTTACCAATTGGCGTAAAGCCGCCCCGCGCTCTGGAATTAAGATTGCGGTGGTTTTTACATTACCAACACCACGCAATGAAAGTGCGGCTTTTCTTGCGCTTAAATCAAGCGAATTGGCATCTCCTTTTGGGTTATATTTTTCATTGCCAATAATTTTTATTCCATATTCGCGCGCCGCATTAATCGCCGCATTACTAACGCGGTCACCATATGGGCCATCGGGTAATAATAATTCAAGATTTTTAATACCCCTTGATGCCGCATAAGAAATAATACGGTTTATTTCATCATCAGGAAGGAAGCTAAAAACATAAACATTTTTCCCTGCTTCTGACGTATCGGTTGAAAATGAAAATAGGGTGGTATTATTGGCGCGCGCAAATGGGGCAGAAGCCACAACACCACTTGCAAACAATGGCCCAAGGATGAAATCAGCACCTTGTGAAATCGCTTTTTTTGCGCCCATTGCAGCTTCGGCATTTGTGTCACCTGAATCTACTGCAAACATGACAGTTTGCCCATCGCCAAATTTTTGAAGCGCCATTTCGGTTGCCGCTTTTATGTTTTCCGCTTCATTGCGTGCGGCAGGGGATTGGGATGAAAAAGGTGCAAGTAATGCAACCCTAACCAATTTTTGCCCTGCAAGATTACTTGGTGTATATGGATTTGTGACTGCAACTTTATAAGTGTTGGTCGGCGCTGCAACATTATTATTGGCGACGTTATTGTTATTATTAGACGTGGTTTCGCAGCCCGCCAAAAAACCAGTTAATGCAAGTGGGATTATCGCAAGCACGGTAAAAGTTTTGCTTAAATGCTTGCTTATTTGGTTTTGAATTTGCATATTGTCCTTACCCTTTTCGCGCATTTGGCATATTTATGAAAAAAAATTCTCTTTCCAAGCATATTAACTCCCAAGAACAAGTTTCGCAATCACATTTAAAGTCAAAAAATGCGGGTCGGCTATTTTTGGTTGCAACACCAATTGGTAATTTGGGTGACATAAGTGCACGCGCGATTGAAACTTTAAAATCTTGCGATTTTGTTTTGGCCGAAGATACAAGGATTGGTAAGAAATTACTTAGTGCTTTTGGTATTTCAAAACCTGTTTATCGCGCCGATGAAGAAGCAACTGAAAAAATTATTCCACAAATAATTGATGCACTCGAAAAAGGACGCGATATTGCGCTAATAAGTGATGCAGGAACACCATGTGTTTCCGATCCCGGGCAAAGGGTTTCAAGTGCGATTATTGAAGCTGGTTTTGAAATCTACCCAATCCCTGGTGCATCAAGCGTCTTGGCAGGGCTTGTCGCAAGCGGGCTTGAAGCCAAACAATTTGCATTTTTGGGCTTCATTCCCAACAAACAAAAAGCGCGCCAAGATTTTTTCACAAACTATAAATCAATGCCCTTAACCCTAATCATGTTTGAAACAGGGCCAAGATTATTGGCAAGCCTTAATGATATGTATGAAGTTTTTGGCAATCGCAAAATTGCCGTTACACGCGAACTAACAAAATTATACGAAGAAAAACAGCGCGGGCAATTGGGTGATGTTTTAAATCATTACCAAGAAAAAGGCGCACCCAAGGGTGAGATTGTGATAATTATCGAAGGTGCAAATGAAACCCATGATAATTATGATGATGCGCAAATTGAGGAAATGATAAAACAGGCCCTAAAAACCCAAAGTGTGAAAGATTTATCAAACGAAATTGCCAAACTTACTAATCGTAAGTCGCGCGATATTTATGAAATGGCGATAAGGGTAAAAAATGCCCCTTAAGCCAAAACAGAAAAATGAATTGTTCGGGCGGTTTGGCGAAATTGTCGCCATTATCTTTATGACATTGAAATTTTACCGCCTTATATCATGGCGCGAAAAAACCAAGGCGGGCGAAATTGATTTAATTTTCACCAAAGGAAAAGCATTAGTTTTTGTTGAGGTTAAAGCACGAAAAAGCATTGAAACTGCCCGCGCCTCAATCACAAAAAATCAGCAAAAACGCATTATTTCAGGTGCTAGCCATTTCACTATCCGCAATCAATGGGCACAAAAGATGGCGTGGCGTTATGATGCAATTCTTATCGCGCCTTTTAAGTTTCCTGTGCACATAAAAAATGCGTTTTAGACCGCAAGACGCGATTTGAGCGCCAAAAGCAATGTGCCTTCATCAATATTATCAAGTTCCCCACCAATCGGCAGGCCGTGTGAAAGGCGCGTGATTTTCACATTCTTACTTGCCAAAACTTCGGCTAGATAATGCGATGTTGAAAGCCCATCAACAGTTGCAGCAAGCGCTAGAACAACTTCTTTAATATGGCCTTGCTCTATGCGCGAAATTAATTTTGGAATTCCCAAATCATTTGGCCCAATTCCATCAAGGGCGCTTAAAAGACCACCTAAAACAAAATATTTACCCCGAAATCCGCCCGCGCGCTCAAATGCCCATAAATCATTCACATCGGCGATTACACACAAAATCCCTTCGTCACGGCTTTCATTGGTGCAAATGGTGCATGGATCCGAAGTATCAAGATTGCCGCAAATATTACAGGTTTTAACCTTATCTGCCGCCGCCAAAATTGCGTCACCTAATGGGCGCATTAAAGTATCGCGTTTTTTCAATAATTGCAGTGCCGCGCGGCGCGCAGACTTTGGCCCAAGCCCTTGAACTTTTGACAAAGCCTCAATGAGGCGGATTAATTCAGGGGCATGTAATGAACGTGAATCTTTAAGCATGAAATCAATATAGACGCGTTCGTAAATTGGCGTCAAACACCAAAAATAAAGGCGGGAAATTTCCCGCCTTTAAAATTATTATTAAAAAGGATTGATACGGCGCTTTTTCGAATATGCCGTATAGCCCGCATTTGCACCCGCCCTTAAACCAACACCAGTTCGCATTGGTGCAAGCACCACGCCTTCTGCTTGTTGATATGTTACTGAAATACCAGCGATAAAGAATGCCGCGCCTTCAACCCCTGGGTAACGACGATAAATCGCAGCAGGGTTGTTTAATTTATAAACCAAAGTGAAAACTTTTGACGCATTACCGCCAGTATCAAAACCAAGTGATGGGCCTTGCCAATAAACTTTTTGGGTTGAGCCATCCTTCATTATCAAAGTGCCATCACCATAACGAAGGCCAAAACCAATTGCACCCGCAACTTCTGTTCCTTGGATATAGCCCACAGGCTCGCCTTGATCTTTAAAGATTTTTTGAACCGCCATGCCAACTTTTTCAGATGATTTACCGAAAAATTTTGCGGCAGATTGGGTAATCTCATCTTGTGTATATGTGCTTGCTTCTTGTGAGGCGACGGATGCTTTGGCCTCGGATGTATCTTGTGCAAAAACTGGTTGTGTTATCATCCCAAATGCAAGGGCAGATAAAATTGCGATAGATTTTTTCATTACAAACTCCAATACATCAACTAATGCTCCATAATTGTGAAATATGGCTTAATTTTGGTTAATGGCTTCATTAAAAATCCTTTAGCAAAGCAAAGCTGCACGTATGATGAACGACATTTTGGGAAAAATGCGTTAAGCCCTTTAAATATAGGAAAATCAAGGCTATTGAGGCCAAATGACCAACCAAAATAATATTCGTAATTTCTCTATTGTTGCCCATATTGATCATGGCAAATCAACTTTGTCTGATCGTCTTATTCAATTAACTGGCGGCCTTTCGCAGCGCGAAATGAAAGAACAAGTCCTTGATAATATGGATATTGAGCGTGAACGCGGAATTACAATCAAGGCGCAAACTGTGCGCCTTGAATATCCAAAAGATGGGCAAACCTATATTTTAAACCTTATCGATACCCCCGGGCATGTTGACTTTGCCTATGAAGTTTCACGCTCTTTGGCGGCGTGTGAGGGTGCACTTTTGGTGGTTGATGCCTCCCAAGGGGTTGAGGCGCAAACTTTGGCAAATGTTTACCAAGCCATTGATGCCGATTTGGAAATTCTGCCTGTTTTAAATAAAATTGACCTTCCTGCTGCCGAACCAGAACGCATTAAAGCGCAAATTGAGGAAGTGATTGGCATTGATGCCAGTGAGGCGGTGGAAATTTCCGCCAAAACTGGCTTTGGTATTGATAAAGTTCTTGATGCAATTGTTGATAAATTGCCACCACCAAAAGAAAGCGACCCAACTTTACCGCTTAAAGCATTGTTGATGGATGCTTATTACGACCCATATTTAGGCGTTGTGGTTTTGGTGCGAATTATTGATGGCACACTTAAAAAAGGAATGCGCGTAAAAATGATGCAAACTGATGCATCATATATTGTTGACCGCGTTGGCGTTTTCAAACCAAAAATTACCGATATTGGCGAACTCGGCCCCGGTGAAATTGGCTTTTTGACCGCATCAATCAAAGAAGTTGCTGATGCCAAAGTTGGCGATACAATCACCGATGAAAAACGCCAAACCAAAGAAGTTTTATCAGGCTTTAAACCTGCGCAACCCGTTGTGTTTTGCGGCCTTTTCCCTGTTGATGCCGCGCAATTTGATGATTTGCGTGCTGCAATGGGCAAATTACGCTTAAATGATGCAAGTTTCAGCTTTGAAATGGAAACATCGGCGGCGCTTGGTTTTGGTTTCCGTTGTGGCTTTCTTGGCCTATTACATCTTGAAATTATTCAAGAGCGTTTGATACGCGAATTTAACCTTGAACTTATCGCCACTGCGCCATCCGTGGTTTATCAAATTGAAATGAAAGATGGCGAAATCATCCACCTTCATAATCCTGCCGATATGCCCGAAGTTATGAGCATTGAAAATATTCATGAACCATGGATTAAAGCAACAATCCTTACCCCTGATGAATATTTGGGTTCAATCATAAAGCTTTGCCAAGATAGACGCGGCGTTCAACAAGATATTTCATATATCGGAACGCGCGCAATGGTGGTTTATGATTTGCCATTAAATGAGGTTGTGTTTGATTTTTACGATCGCCTAAAATCAATTTCCAAAGGCTATGCATCTTTTGATTATAAGCCCGAAGATTATCGTGTTGGCAATTTGGTCAAGATGCAGATTTTGGTAAATGATGAACCTGTTGATGCGCTTTCCATGTTGGTTCACGCCAATCGCGCCGAAAATCGCGGGCGCGCAATGTGCGAAAAATTAAAAGAATTAATCCCGCAACATTTGTTCAAAATCCCAATCCAAGCGGCAATTGGCGGCAGAATTATCGCCCGCGAAACCATCTCCGCAATGCGCAAAGACGTAACCGCCAAATGCTATGGCGGCGATATTTCACGTAAACGCAAACTTCTTGACAAACAAAAAGAAGGCAAAAAGAAAATGCGTCAATTTGGTAAGGTGGAAATACCGCAAGAGGCATTTATTGCGGCTCTTAAGATGGATGAAAATTAGCCCTCAAAACCCCACCCTCACATTGCTTCGCAATGTTCACTAAGGGTTTTGGATAGTAATCTTTTAATTCGTTCGCGATTCTCCTATTGAGGCGCTCCCATGGGTTTTTTCTTTGCTGCCTTGCAAATCGCAAATGTTTCTTATTTGACGCTTTGAAAATAGCAAGTGCTTCCTTGTCTATCCTTCTTTGAAAATTGGTGCCAACCTCAGCAAGAACAATGCCAATTATTTTCGATGAAAGAAGTCTATCTTCGTAATTCCCACCAGCAGAATACAATCCTGAAATAGGATACCTCGTTAGATGCTGCGTGTGTAGACAGGACAAATAATCAAGTCGCTTTTTTTCCATTAACGAGAGCTTCTTTTTAAGAAAGTCCAATTCTTGAACACTTTCCAAAATTTCTCGAAAATTATGGCTGTATTTGAAATTGACACTCATATGCATCAAATATGCTTTTAGCAATAACTCGATTGCCATGGAATAATTATACATCACCGCAAAATTCAGGCTAATATCTCTTAAATATTCCTCTGATATATAACCAGCGCAATAAAATTCAATTGAGCTATTTAAATACAGGGACGCATGTGATTTGCCCCAATCGCCATTATTGGATTCCGCTGCTTTCACCCCGCCAATTTCTCCAAATTCTCAACAACAAACCCATTCACGCTTTTGTTGTTGCTTGCTGCCAAGATTGAGATTTTGCGGTGAAGCTCGGGGGTAAGGCGTAGGGTGAAATTGCCTGAATAGGGTTTTTCGGGGGTTTTGCCGCGTTCGGCGCACCATTCTTTATAATCTGCCAATGTGTCGGCGAATGCGGTTTTTAATTCTTCGACATTGCGGCCTTGGAAGGTTAAAACATCGCGCGTGTTTATAACTTCGCCGTGAAAAAGCCCTGCGTCTTCATCAAGTTCAATTGTTGCAACATAGCCGTCAATTGTTAAACTATTCATCTTTATTCGGGTTAAAACCCGCCTCCATTAAAAATCTTCTTACCGATTTAAGCGCGCCCTTGTCAGTTTCTTTTTCGGGGTGTGGCCTGTGAAAAACCGCGTCAATCCCATTTAAAGAAACCCTAACCCGCGAACCGCGCCCTTCAGAAACATCGCCGCCAAGTGCGTGAAACAAAATCTCAATATCGGTCCAAATAACATTTGAGCGCACAGGATTTTGAAAAATCGCAAGGAATGTCTTTCGGCTTTTAGAATTCATAATAAATGATACCATGTTTTGATACCATTTGCAATGATTTTATCCACCACAAACATTCAAGATTTATAATTCAATTCAAATCTAGTGTGATGATTACATTTGATAACATTTTTTGGGGTGTGAAACTCTCAAAAATTGCTAACAAATCCTGCCATTTTAAGGGGGTGAAAATATCGACAAATGTCAACATTTTGAACCTATAATTCCCCGCCGATTTTTTCTTTAAATTGGCATAGATGCACAATTGGGCACATGT
>CAZKYS010000106.1:0-8212 GCA_964557085.1 uncultured Caulobacteraceae bacterium | reverse complement strand
TTTGGTTTTGGTTCTTCGTCTGGAGCGTCTAATTGTGCGGGTTCTTCTTTGGCAAATTCATATTCTGGCGCAGGATTTGGCTTCATATAATCTTCGCCCAAACTTGCCGCGCTTTCAATTTCACGCTTTATATCGTTTATTGGATTTAATTGTTTTAATGAATCAATTTCTTGGCGAAGTGAATCAAGTTCTGATTGTCTTGCAAGTTCGTCAAAATTATGCCGAAAATCACTTGCCATATCGCGCAATTTGCGTGTCCATGCGCCAAGTTTGCGCATAACAATCGGTAAATCTTTTGGCCCAACCACTAATAATGCCACCACAACGATGACAATCCATTCGCTAACGCCTACGCCGTCTGACCACATATTATATTCCGCAAAAGCCGTTTAGGCTTGGGTTTTGTCTTTATTTACTGATGCGTCAATAGTTTTTTCGTCATTAAGACGTGGGGCATCACTTGGCGCTTTTGGTTCATCTTCAAGACCTTTTTTGAAGCCTTTAATGCCTTGTGCAAAATCAGTCATAATGCCTGATAATTTTCCCTTACCGCCAAAAACAACAACCACAACAACCAAAATCAACAATAATTGCATCAAGCCAGGTGCGTGCATAAATGCCTCCAAAAAATATTTTATAAACGTGACTTAAAGACTTTAAACCATAATTTCACCAAGACAAAGCAGTTTTGACGGTTCATTAAAGTTTTTTTATCTTATTGGTAATCAAGAATTATTCAAAAAAATCTTGAACAAAGTCGCTTTCGTTGGTTTCGAATGGGTTTTCGATGATTTCGTCGTCGTTTTGAATGTTTTGGCTTGGGCGTGGCACTTCGAAATCTTTTGGAAGATTTGCGCTCAAGATACCCTGAGCTTGTAATTCAGCTTTTCCTGGTAAATCATCAAGACCTGAAAGGTTGAAATGTGCCAAAAATTCGCTTGTGGTGCGGTATGTAAGGGGTTTTCCGGGGCTTCTGCGTCTTGCCCCTGGGCGAACCCATTTGATTTCCATCAATAAATCCAATGTGCCACGCGATAATGAAACCCCGCGAATTTCTTCAATTTCGGCGCGGGTGCAGGGTTGGTGATAGGCAATGATTGCCAAAGTTTCCAATGCCGCACGCGAAAGTTTCTTTGGCTCTTCCTTATGCTCTTCAAGAATAGGCGCAAGGTCAAAGGCAGTTTGAAAGCGCCAACCACCACCTGTTTCAATTAATTGCACACCACGCCCAATATAATGGCGTTTCAGGCGCGCAAGGGCCGAACCAATATCAATTCCCTCACCCAATCTTGCCGCCAAATCTTGAGCGCGTAATGGGATTGGGGAAGCAAATAATAAAGCCTCAATTTGGCGTTCAATTTCATCAATATTTTTTGCCAAAACTTCGGCAGTATCAACCAAATCAAGCTTTTGGCGCGCCAAATCCTTTATGGCGCGTGCAATTTCCTGCTCTGTATTTGGTTCATCACTCATGATTTTGGTTTCAAATTCTTTTGCAGATAGACTTTATCATAAATTTCCAATTGTCGAAGGTTTATTTCACCTTGCTTCACCATTTCAAGACCTGCTGATAACAGGCTTGCATATTGGCTTTTGGCACTTGGGATTTCGCCTTTAAATTCGTATTTTTTGGGCGCAAATTGCCCCAAATCACGCCATTTATCATCTTTTGGAACTTTATGTCGTAAAGCGGCACGCGCATCTTCAAGTGAATATACTGGCCATTGGGCAACTTTGTGAATTTTGGCTTTAACTTTATTGCGTTGGCGCCCATAGGCACGCAATAAATCAATTATATCGGCTTCATAAATTGATAAAACTTCGGGCGCTAATTCATCATTTATGCCGCGAACAAAACTATCGACACGCATTTGTGGAAGTTCATAAATCTTCTCCCCCGCCTTACGCATTGAATCAAGGCGTTTAAGGCGCCATGCAAGGTGGGATGATAGGATTTCTGGCGATACTTCATCTTCTTTATTTTCGCGCTTGGGCAGCAAAAGGCGCGATTTTAAATAAGCAAGCCATGCCGCCATCACCAAATAATCGGATGCAAGTTCAATATTTTCGCGTTTCGCCTTATTTATGAAAACCAAATATTGTTCGGCAAGTTTTAGAATTGAAATTCGTGATAAATCAACCTTTTGCTCGCGCGCAAGATTAAGAAGAATATGAAGCGGGCCGCCATATTCATCAAGCTCAACAATAAAGGCTTTATTGTCATATTCGCCCTCAAACAAATTGGCTTGGTCAGGGGCTTTTGACTTCATATTATAGTCTTTCGGTTGGGTCGGCAGCCAATGCTAATTTTGTGCCATTTTCAATGCCTGTTAATTCAGTAAAGCGATGCCATGCGGCGTCAAAATCAAAGTCATCTGGCTTTTTGGTCGCTATTGCTTCGGCATTTATTGCGCGCTCAAGTGATTTGCCGTTTAATTCGCCACATGCCTCGATAAATTTGATGCGCGCATCAAGTGGCTGATTACAAAGCATTGCCACATCGCATCCAGCGGCGATTGATGCCTTGGCCTTATCGGCATCATTGCCGCTTAACGCCTTCATTGAAACGTCATCAGTCATCAAAAGCCCATCAAAACCAATTTTACCGCGAATAATTTCGCTTATTACTTTTGATGATAAAGTCGCGCAATTTTCGCCATCCAATGCAGGATATTTAACATGTGCGGTCATTGCCATTGGCGCATCTTTTAATGCCAAGAATGGCGCAATATCCATTTCCAATTCTTCGATTGATGCATCAACAATTGGTAATTCATGATGACTATCTGCAAGTGCGCGTCCATGCCCTGGAATATGTTTAATAACACTTGCAACAGATAGAGAATGAAGACCTTTAATAGCCGCCTGCCCTAATTGCCCGATAATTTTTGGATTTGGCGAAAAGGCACGGTCACCAATAACTGAATGCGCGCCCTCAAGGCCCAAATCAAGGCATGGGGCGCAATCGGCATCAATGCCAACTTTGCGCAATTCATAGGCTATTAATTGATGGTGTAAGACCACGGCCTCAAACGCTTTTTCTTTATCTGAATTATAAAGTGCGCCATATGTATTATTTGGTGGAAATTGTGGCCAAATTGGTGGCTTAAGACGTTGAACACGCCCACCTTCTTGATCAAGGAAAATAAGGCAATGACGACCAACAGCATCCCTTATTTCATCCGTCAATGCGCGAATTTGTTCAGGTGTCTGGCAAGAGCGACCAAAAAGAATAAACGCCCAAGGCTGCGCATCTTTAAAAAAAGCTTTTTCATCCGCACTTAATGAAGTAGCGGCAACATCAATTATTCCAGCAGATAACATTTCATTTCCTAATATATGGGGGCATAACCCCCATCAATTAATTAGCAGGGATACAATTTGCACCCGCAGATTTTGCCTTTGCGCAGAATGAAACAACTTCGTCACGCGAACCAAAGCCAGTTGCACGAACACGATACCATGTCCCCTTTGCACCCAAATCAGCCGCAACAATTGCCGCATTACCTTTAAAGCCTTTGGCACGATATGATGCCAATGCTTTTTCGGCCTGATCTTTAGATGGGAATGAACCTAATTGCGCAGATGCACCACCAGTTGATTTTGGCGTTGCAGCCTCAGCTTTAGGGGCAGGTGTTGCAATTGGTTTTGGCGCACTTACCACAGGTTTTGGCGTTTCAGTTACAGGCTTTGTTGGTGCAGCCGCAACTTTAGTTGTTGGCGCAGGTGTTGTAACCACAGGTTTAGGTGCAATCGCAACAGGTTTTGTAACAGCAGGTTTAGTGGCAGGTGCAGCAACTTGGTTCGCAGGAACCATAGGCTCTTGTGAAGCACCATTTGCTGCTTGAACTTCTAATGGTGGGGGCTGAGTTCCATCAACTGAATTATAAACCGCTTTATCAAGGTCTTCACCTGTTGGGCTTACACCATTAATTGGCGCTTCTTTATAAGTTTCAGTTTGTGAAGCAATTTCAGGCGTTGCATCCTTATTGGCTTTATTATTGTTGAAATAAACCCAAACAATGGCAAGCACAACAGCCGCCAAAAGCACCAAAGCCGCCAAAATTATCGGCCCGCGTGAAACACCTTCTTCTTCGCCACGCGCATCAAAGGTCATAAAACCTTCATCTTCATCATCGTCAAAATCATCAAAATGGTCGTTTTGGTGCCCAGGCATTCATTATTCTCCAAATATTTTCGCCTGTTTAGCGAATTTTTTGACAAACGTCAGCTATTTGTCACAAGAATCTGTCAAGATTGAACAGTCGGCGATGCTCATCAATGGCAAAATCGTCGGTCATACCGGCGATATAGTCGCAAACATGGCGCGCAAGACGCGGCACATCCTTGAAATCTACGCTTTGCCAAAGCGGTGGCAGCGTTTCTGGTTCATTCAGAAAGACTTCAAATAGTTCTTTAATGATTCGCCTTGCTTGTGAACGGGCACGGTTAACCTTCCAATGTCTATACATTTTTGCAAACAAGAATTTACGAAGACTTGCGGCGCGTTCAAGCATTTCATTAGAGAATCCAACCAATGGTGCACCAAGATTTCGAACCTCTTCGGCGGATTGTGGTTTATAATGTTCAATACGTCTTTGGGACTCTTCAACCAAATCATTAACCCATGCGCCGATTAAGCGGCGGATGGCCTCACCACGCAATCTTTGCGGGCTTGTATTTGGGTATTCATTGCGAACTTGGGCAAAAACTTCGCCAACCCAAGGCACAGCTGTGGATACTTCTTCTATTGTGAAAATTTCGCCGTGTAATGCATCATCTAAATCATGGTTATTATAGGCAATATCATCGGCAACCGCTGCAATTTGCGCTTCAACCGAGGCATAAGTTGTAAGCAATAAATCAAAGCCTTCGTTAAAATCACGCCACACAGGTGCAAGGCTTGAATATTCATCCATAGAGGCAATCAATGGACCATTATGTTTAACCGTGCCTTCTAATGTTTCCCAAGTAAGGTTTAAGCCGTCAAAATTTGGATAAATCTGCTCCATACGTGTGATAACGCGAATGGTTTGGGCATTATGGTCAAAACCGCCCCAATTTTTCATAGCCTCATCAAGGATTTCTTCCCCAGTATGCCCAAATGGCGGATGACCAAGGTCGTGTGATAAAGCGCAAGCCTCCGCAAGGTCTTCATTCACTTTAAGTCGGCGCGCAACCGAACGCGCGATTTGTGCCACTTCCAATGAATGTGTAAGGCGGGTTCTAAAATGATCACCTTCATGGGCAACAAAAACTTGGGTTTTGCCTTTTAAGCGACGAAATGAACTTGAATGAATTACCCTATCCCTATCGCGCTCGAACGGGGTTCTGGTTTTGCTTTCTGGTTCTTGATATCTGCGACCACGTGAATTGTTTGGGTCACTTGCGAAAACTGCCTGCGTTGAAATGTCAAACTTTGCCATTTCCACCTCTTTCAAAAAATATATACTTTTATTTTTAAAACTATATACCATATATATAATGCAAATCATTACTTTTTAGTTTGTAAAGTGGGCAAGAAAGCACAAAAAATCAATGAATAACGCCAAATCTTTGGAAAAATTACATTTAGAATCAAATAATTTTTCAATTTCGGACAAAGCCGCAAACAGAATTGTTAAATTATTGGATGAAAACAAAGACCAAAAATTCTTTCGAATTGCGGTTAATGCGGGTGGCTGTTCTGGCTTTCAGTATGATTTTAACCTTGATAACAAAAGCGATGACCATGATATCATCCTTGAAAAAAATGGCGCAAAAGTTGTTATCGATGATATTTCACTTGGATTTCTGCAAAATGCACAAGTTGAATGGGTTGAAGAATTAATCGGCTCGTCATTTAAAATTGTTAACCCAAATGCGCGCACTTCATGTGGTTGCGGTATGAGTTTTTCGGTATGAAAATCGCTTGTTTCAATGTCAATTCAATTAATGCCCGCCTTTTAAACGTCCTTGAATGGCTTAAAAATGCCCAGCCCGATGTGGTTTGCCTACAAGAATTAAAATGCGAAGAACATAAATTCCCGCGCGAAGATATTGAGGCTTTGGGCTATAATTGCATTGTTCATGGGCAAAAATCTTATAATGGTGTGGCAATATTATCAAAATTGCCAATCGAAGAAGAAAGACGTGCCCTCCCCTTTGATGACGCCGATGAACAATCACGTTTTTTGGAAACAATTGTTTCAGCGGCTAATGGCAAAGCAATACGTGTAATTTGCGTTTATTGTCCAAATGGCAACCCAGTTGATACCCAAAAATTTGACTATAAATTGGCATGGATGGATAGATTAATCGCCCATTGCAAAGATTTATTAGCGCAAGAAGAGGCGTTTGTTATTTGCGGTGATTGGAATATTATTCCGCGCCCCGAAGATTGCCACGATACCAAAGCATGGGAAAATGATGCATTATTTCGCGCTGAATCACGCGCCAAATGGCATGAATTATTGAATTTAGGCCTAACTGATAGCTTTATGGCACTTGATGGGCGCGCGCATCAATATACATTCTGGGATTATCAGGGCGGTGCATGGCCGCGCGATTTGGGCATTCATATTGATACCCACCTGCTTAGCCCGCAGGCCGCAGATTTACTTAAATCACACAAAATCTGGCGCGATGAACGCGAAATGCCAAAAGCATCGGATCATGTTCCTGTATCTATTGAATTGAATGTTTAAGCAGTTTGTAAATCTACGTCTTGAATTTCATCTTGTTTTGATAATTCGCAAATCCGATTGAAAGCATAAACTGGAATTAATACATCAAGGATATTCCTAAGAACATCAATTAATATATTAAATATTAATTTTGCGGTTCCAATAAAATACGGATTTGCATTATATACAAATAATCTATCCTTTAAAATTTCAAGGCTAATTATATGGCGATCAAGACCAAATAAAAGTGCCGATAAAATAAGTAATATTTGAATTATAACAACTAAGCCAACAACAATTAAAGCCGAAAAAAGACAAAGCCCAAAAAAGTTCCAAGCATTATTCTTTGACATTGCCCACGCTTTTAGAAAATTAATTTTATTTTCATATAAAAATAATGGAGCAGCAAGATAGAAACGCAAACTAGCATAAACCATAATAATAGCAACTATTATCAAACCAACCGAATTCAATGGCTGCTGAGTAACATCAACCAACTTAAATACTGGCGTCATAAAATTCATAAATATTACATTTATCAACCCTATAAAGCCGATGATTAATTCCTGACGCCCAATTTGCAATCCTAAAAAACCAGAATATTCATTAAACAAAAATTTTCTAAACAACATTGTGGTTATCATAATGTTCAAAAAGAAAATAAAAGCGTTCAAACAAAGTGGCAAGACTTTATCAAGGCTTAAAATTTGTGATAAATCAATGGAATTGGATTTTAAAAACCCAACCTCATCACTAGCTATTAGATCATTATATTTAGGAACGTATAATGAAAAAACAGAATCTAATACATAAATTATTCCAAGAAATATACCAATTTGAAGTATAAATTTTGAATTATTTCTTATAAATTCTAATAATTGTTTCCAAATTACAGATACTTCAAAATAGTGTTTAATATGTGCCATAAATTATTGTTAGCACAATTTATAATACAAGCAATATTATAATATTAAATTTCTTCTTTTACCTTTACTTCACCTGCCTCTATTTGGTGATATGCATAAGCACCGACACACAATAAAGCCAAAGAGCCAAAAGAGCTAAAGAAAGAAAATACCATTTGGAACAATAAAGTTCCAATAGCTAAAATTTCATTGCTATTTTGTGGGACTTTATAAAACATATCCGCCGGCATTATTGCCGAGAAAACAAATGATAAAATCGCTTTTATGAAAATTGACGCTATTATAACTAAAGTTCCACAAAGAATATAAGCGCCAACAAAAGACCAAAATTGTTCCTTGGTATAATTATAAGCATCTTTGACGCCAATATTACGATTGGCGATTGATAATACTGCCCAAATTCCAACCCGCCCTAAAAGGTAAATTGCACCAAGTATAATCACAACAGGAACTAATAGTGCGATTGGTTTAAAAAAAACTGCAATGAATGACAATACAAAGCTTATTAAAAAAGTCACAAAAAAGACAATAAGGGCAATTAATAAGGAGCCGATAATAAGGTTCTTTTCATCATTGCCAAAGCTTAAGCCAAAAAAACCAATTTCTTGATTACGAACCAGT
>CAZKYS010000105.1:0-8228 GCA_964557085.1 uncultured Caulobacteraceae bacterium | reverse complement strand
TAGATTTATTAAGAAGATAATTTAAAATATTAAGGAGAAACCTTAAATGAATTCCGCCGCACTTTTAGCATCCAAAGCCTATGGCATTGCTGGCAATATAGCACCAAATTCAAACGGCCCAAAAGTTGGCGAGGCGCCAAATTTTGGCTCTTTACTTGCTGCACAAGTTTCGAACACTGTTGATAGTAGCCGCGCCGCCGAAGGGCAGGCCGCAAAGGCCGCAGTTGGTAAGGCTGATTTGGTTGATGTTGTTACTGCAATTTCCGCCGCAGAAGTACAAATGGAAACCATGATTGCCTTCCGCGATCAAGCAATTCAGGCGTATCAAGAGATTTCGAGGATGGCAATATAATTGCTCAAAACCGCACCCTCGCGCCTTCGGCGCTCACTCGCGGTTTTGGTTTATGCGGGCATCAAAAATAAAAAAGCGTGGTTTTTTATTTTTGATGACATTTTGTTTTATTTTATTGGAGGGGAATATGGATCCTAAGGCGTTTATTCAGACTATGATTGCATTGGCATCGGCTTCTTTGGGCTTGGTTGCGGCATTGGCATGGAATGAAGCTATTAAAGCAACTTTGAAACTATTAAACCTAAGCGATAGTTTGGCGGGGCTTTATACTTATGCAATTTTGGCCACTGTCTTGGCGATTGTTGTGCTTTCAATTTTGGGTAAAATATCAGAAAAAATCGGCGGTCAAGCAGCGTTTGAGCGCGAGGCGGAAGGGTAAAACCCTCAGATTGCCACCTTCGCGGCTATGCCGCTCACTCAGCAATCTGGAGAATATCGACAATAATTTTTAAAAAGCGTGGTTTTCAAAAATTATTGACATTTTAATTGAAAAAGCCCGAACAGTGTTCGGGCTTTTTGTGTTGTGTAATTAAAAATCCGAAATCACAACTTGAGGACTACTTACACGCCTCAATAACATCCTCAAATGTTCTCAATCCCGGTCTCGGGGCATTTACCAGAACCGCCATATTACCCGGTTGATGCTTGTTATCGAGCATTTTTTCATGGGCAAGTGGGATGTCTTCCCATGAAAATACTTCGGACATACATGGGTCAATGCGGCGGGCGATTACCAAATTATTTGCTGCCGATGCTTGTTTCAAATTGGCAAAGTGAGAGCCTTGAACGCGTTTTTGGCGCATCCATAAGAAGCGTGCATCCATAGTTAGATTAAAGCCTGTTGTACCTGCGCAAATAACCACCATGCCGCCGCGTTTCACAACGAAAACAGAAACAGGGAAGGTTTGTTCACCTGGGTGTTCAAACACCATATCAACATCTTTTTTACCCGTAATATCCCAAATTGCCTTGCCGAATTTGCGGGTTTCTTTCATGTAATTTGCAAATTCGTCGCCATTCACGGGTGGTAATTGGCCCCAGCAATTGAAATCTTTGCGGTTTAAAACCGCTTTTGCGCCTTGTGATAAAACAAAATCACGCTTGGTTTCATCGGAAATTACGCCAATCGCATTTGCACCAGCAACCGCGCATAATTGGGTTGCAAAAACCCCAAGGCCACCTGATGCACCCCAAACCAAAACATTATCGGCCGGTTTTAAAACGTGTGGACGATGGCCAAATAACATGCGGTATGCAGTTGCCAATGTAAGGACATAGCAGCCTGATTCTTCCCATGTAAGATGTTTTGGGCGCGGCATTAATTGGCGCGCTTGCACGCGGCAATATTGGGCGAATGCGCCATCAGGTGTCTCATAGCCCCAAATACGTTGCGAGGTTGAAAACATTGGGTCGCCGCCATTACATTCTTCATCATCGCCATCATCTTGGTTACAATGAACCACAACTTCATCACCTGGCTTGAAGCGTTTTACGTTTTTGCCAACTGCCCAAACAATGCCCGATGCGTCTGAACCTGCAACATGATAATCTTGTTTGTGAACGTCAAACACACTCATAGGTTCGCCAAGGCCTGCCCAAATGCCATTATAATTTACGCCCGCCGCCATTACTAAAACCAAAACTTCATCATTATCGATGGTTGGGGTTGGAACAACTTCAAGCTGCATTGCCTTCATTGGGCGACCATGACGTTCACGTCGAATGGCCCATGCCCACATTTTTTCAGGAACATGGAAAGCAGGTGGGATTTCGCCCATAGGGTATAAATCTTTTAAAACTGGTTCATCATTCGCAATTGCAGCATTGGCAGACATTGTTTTCGTTCCCTTAAAGATAATCGCACGGGCGATTAAAATATTATGTGTTACAACGCTTTTTGAGTAAATTAGCCTAAAGTATGAAATATATTTCAGCCCAATTTGCATTTTATATCTTTGCAGCGCACATTAAATGTGCTGCATTGCACACAAGATTGTCAAGTGTTATTTTTAGGAAAAAACAAAACTAAATTTCACATAGCCGCAAAACCTGCATCATTATTGAGACAGTTTGGAATTGTGGCGATTGAAAAATAAAATTTGCCATCATAAGGCAAAACTGGGGAAACAATATGAATAGTTCAAACTTTCAACACGCAAAAGACAAACCTTGGATTTTCCGCACTTATGCAGGGCATTCAACCGCAAAAAAATCAAATGAACTTTATCGTGCTAATTTAGCGGCGGGGCAGACTGGCCTATCTGTTGCGTTTGATTTGCCAACGCAAACCGCACTTGATTCGGATCATGTTTTATCAAATGGCGAAGTTGGGAAAGTTGGGGTTCCGATTTGCCATATTGGCGATATGCGCACTTTGTTTGATGGAATTGATTTAGGCGTGATGAATACGTCTATGACAATTAATGCACCTGCGGCTTATATGCTTGCAATGTATGTTGCGCTTGCGGATGAAAAAGGGGTTCCGCGTTCGGCATTACAGGGCACAACCCAAAATGATATTATCAAAGAATATTTATCACGCGGAACATACGTTTTCCCACCTGTTCCAAGTTTGAAGCTAACTGCCGATACAATTGAATGGTGTTATAAAAATTCGCCCAAATTTAATGCGATGAATGTGTGTTCCTATCACCTTCAAGAAGCGGGGGCGACACCTGAACAAGAATTATCATTCGCCCTTGCAACCGCAATTACGATTTTGGATGAGATTAAGGCGCGCGGCGCAATTGTGGGCGATGATTTCAATAAAATTGTGCGCCGTATTTCGTTTTTCGTTAATGCGGGTATGCGTTTCATTACTGAAACCTGCAAAATGCGCGCCTTTACCAAATTATGGGATGAGATTTGTGAAAATCGTTATGGCGTAACAAACCCTGAAGATAGGCGCTTTCGCTATGGCGTTCAGGTAAATTCCCTAGGCCTTACCGAGCCGCAGCCAGAAAATAACGTCTATCGCATTCTTTTAGAGGCGTTGGCGGTAACAATGTCAAAAGATGCACGTGCCCGCGCGGTGCAATTGCCCGCATGGAATGAAGCCCTTGGCCTGCCACGCCCATTTGATCAGCAATGGTCATTAAGGATGCAGCAAATTCTGGCCTATGAAACCGATTTGCTTGAATTTGAGGATATATTTAACGGCAGCCACGTGATTGAGGCCAAAACCAATGAATTAATCAATCTTGCCAAAGCCGAAATGGAGAAAATTGCTAATATGGGCGGCGCGGCAAAGGCAATTGATTATATGAAATCTGAATTGGTAAAATCCAATAAAGACAGATTGATTGGCATTGAAGCATCTGAACAAATTGTTGTTGGTGTGAATAAGTGGACGCAGTCTGAACCATCACCACTTGGCGCAGGGCAGGCGGCAATCCAAACCTCCGACCCGATGGCGCAGCAAGATCAGATTGCACGGCTTAAAGAATGGCGTGCAAAGCGTGATAATGCCATGGTTGAAACGGCAATTGCCAATTTAAAATCTGCAGCACAATCGGGCGAAAATATTATGGATGCCTCAATTGAATGTGCCAAAGCGGGTGTTACCATTGGCGAATGGGGTGGGGCATTGCGTGAAATATTCGGCGAATATCGCGGCCCAACCGGTGTTGCGCTTGTGGTTGATATTGTGGGTGAGGATATTGAAAGCGTTAAAACCCGCGTTGCGGCATTGGGCAAAAAAATTGGCGAAACCCCGCGCTATTTAATCGGTAAGCCCGGCCTTGATGGCCATTCAAATGGGGCAGAACAAATTGCGACCCGTGCGCGCGCGGTGGGTTTTGATACGATTTATGAAGGCATACGCTCAACACCCGAAGAAATTGTGGCAATGGCAAAAGATAAAAAGGCGCATATTGTTGGCCTTTCAATCCTTTCTGGTTCACACCTAGATTTAGTGCGCGACGTAGTTGGCAAAATGCGCGAGGCGGGATTGGGAGATATTCCAGTGGTAGTTGGCGGCATCATCCCGCCCGAAGATGCAGACGCCTTAAAACAGTTTGGCGTAAAACGAATTTACACCCCAAAAGACTTCAAAATCACCGAAATCATGGGCGATATGGTTGGGATTTTGGAAGATAAATTCAAATATAGTTATTTTAAAAACATTTAGATGTAATAATAATTTTTTACTACTTACAATATTTTATTAATTAACTATATAAGAGATACACTTGCATATTCTTAATAATTTAGTTTTGCTTGGGGTTGTCCCATTACAAATGGTTTTCTGCTGTTTGAGTTTTCTGCGATAAATTACATAATTTTCCGATTATTATCGGCAGAAAGCATAATATGATTGCCTATTTCATTCTTGTCCATCGTTACCCAGAACAATTTAAACGTCTTTTTAAGGCGATATATCGTGAAGGCAATCAATATCTAATCCATATTGATAAAAGCTCAGGAAAGCAATTGTCAGATGAAATCGAGGATTTTTTATCATCCTATTATGGCGCGCAAATTCTTGAGCCTAAAAATGCTTTATGGGGTGGCTATAGTTTAGTTGATGCCGAAATTCGCGGCATGGCAAAACTTTTAGAAATGGATAAGGATTGGAAATATTATATAAATTTAAGTGGCCAAGATTTCCCTTTAAAAACACAAAAATATATTGAAGATTTTTTAAATGAAACAAAAGGGCGCGAATTTATACGTTCTTTAGACCAAAAACTTATTAGGCCTGATACTTTAAATCGAATAAATAGCTTTTTTATAGAGGCTTTTAGTAAAATTTTCCGAACCGGTATAAAAAGGAAATTCCTTAAAAACGCGCGCCCCTATATTGGCACACAATGGAAAGTAGTAAGCCGCGAATTTTGCGACATGGTTGTTAATGACCCATCTGTAAACCGTTTTAAAAACTTTTACCGAAATAGTTTTATCGCAGACGAAAGTTTCTTCCAAACAATTATGATGAATATTTTTAAAAGTAAAAGCCATGTAAATGATGATTTAAGAACGATTGATTGGGTTCCTGATGGCGATATCAAATTACGCCCGCGTAATTTTGGCAAAGCAGACTTTATGCGCCTTACATTAAGCCCTGATTTATTTGCTCGAAAGTTTGATGATAAAGAAGATGCTGAAATCTTAGGGCTTTTAGAAAGCCATTTGAAAACCCCAATTGCCAATAATTTCATAAGCGATTTTAAAATAAAATCCCCAAGAATATTGCACGCAGTCTAAACCACACCCGACTTCACCCACGCATCTTTTGGCCAACGTTTGTGGACCCAGAAATATTGGTCGGGGGCTTCGGTTATTTTATCGCCAATGAATTTGTTGATTGTATCAACGCCTGATTGCACGATTTCTTCGATTGGTTTTTCAAAATCAAGCATTATTGGTTCTTGAATTGCCACTTCAAAATTTGCGCCGCCTGTTCTTTTAAGGCTCATGGTTTGGATGGGTTTTTTAAAGCGATGGGCAAGGCGAACGGCGGCATCATTGGTCATACAATTATGCCCCAAAAGCGGTGATGAAACCCCAGTATCATATTTTTGGTCGTTCATCATGGCAATTGAACCACCCTTTGCCAAAATACGCATAAGGCGCATTCCGCCTTCTTTACCTTTGGGTGCAAAAAGCGTTACGCCATAGGCGGCGCGGGCATCACGAATTACTTGGTCGATATGTTTATTATTAAGAGCGCGATATGTAACTTCGCATGGGACGCCGCGTTGCACGATTGCCGCCGGCATTACTTCCCAATTGGCAAAATGCCCTGATGCAAAAACCGCGCCCACATTGGGTTCCAAATATCTATCAAGGATTTCAACACCTGTCATTGAAACGCGCGAATTTTCTTTAAAATAGCCAAGATTGCCAAGATGTGGCAATTCACCCGCCAAACGCCCCAAATTATCCCACATCGCATCCAAAATCTCTTGAACTTGTGTGTCGGAAAAATTGGGAAAGCACATGCGTATATTGCGTTCAGCGGTTTTATGCGCACTGGTTTTTGGACCAACAAATCGTGCAAATTTCGCGCCTTCATTTGACGCTTTATCAATATCAAGTTTTGAAAACTTGCCCCAATATGCATCAAAGGCAAGGCTTTCAAGGGCGGTAAGGATTTTGGAAAACATTATATTGCACGTTTCAAATTGGTTTCGATAAATTCTTTTATATAATGGGGATTATCAAATTCAATTGCAATTTCCAAGACTTCACAATTTTCAGCAAACCATTGCGGAAGGCGCACAAAATCTTTTTCGGTGGTGATAAGTTTTAATTTATCGGCCTGTGCACGCGCCTGTAAATATAATAATTCTTTTTGCGTATAAAAATGATGATCAGGATAGGGAATAAGGTCAATAACGCGCGCACCAATTTCCTTAAGGCTTTCCCCAAATTTTTCGGGGCGACCAATGCCGCAAAAGGCAAGATAATCGCCATCCAATTTTTGGGTTTTGGTTTTGATATTGGCGTAAAAACGTGGCTTTTTA
Source organism: uncultured Caulobacteraceae bacterium (assembly GCA_964557085.1). Classification (GTDB taxonomy): domain Bacteria; phylum Pseudomonadota; class Alphaproteobacteria; order Caulobacterales; family Aquidulcibacteraceae; genus Pseudaquidulcibacter. The sequence goes on along the minus strand of CAZKYS010000105.1, from coordinate 1,409 downwards.
AAATCGCCAATTTCTTCTTTTTCAAGTTCCCGATTGCCAACCCAAATTATTGCATCTGCGCGTTTTAGGCCCACATCAATGCTTTCGCGCAATGGCCCTGCGGGGCAGATTTCGTGATTGCCAAAACCAACATTGCCATCAATCACAACAAAGCTGATATTCTTATTCAAATATGGGTTTTGATGTGCATCATCCAAAATTATTGCATTGGCGCCATTTTCAATTGCAAGTTTGGCGGCCTCAACACGGTCTTTTCCAATGAAAACATCGCAATATTTTGAAAGCATCAAAGGTTCATCGCCCATATCTTTTGCGTCCGATTTGCCCCATTCAACTTTGTGCGCACCGATTAAAGAGCCGCCAAAGCCGCGCGAAACAATTGCGGGCCTGCCCCAAACTTCGCTAACAATCTTTGCCATTTCAATCGCAATTGGGGTTTTGCCTGTGCCGCCCAAAGTAATATTACCAATCGAAATTACGGGCACATTAAGATAGGTGGTTTTGGCCTCATAGATGCGTTTTTGGGTGAAATAATCATATAAATAAGAAAGGGGGCGCAAAAGTATTTTTAAAAATGGCGCACTATCCCTGCCATGTTTAATGTTCCAAAAACTTGGTGCACGCATTATAAAAGCCCCATAATTTCGGCACTTACTTTATCAAGCATGTGACGATTTTTATTCATATATTCACCCGAATTATTGATAAGTTTTTGGCTTAAATCCTGTGAAAATAAAACTGCATCAATCGCATCATGAACAGATTTTGCATCATTATTTTCAATTTTAATTGCCGCATGATTTTGCAATAATTCATCATAAATATCTTTGAAATTATGAAAATATGGCCCCGTTATTATTGGGCATTCCAAAAGCGCGGGTTCAATTGGATTATGTCCGCCAATATTTGGCAATAATGAACCTGCAATAAAGGCGCAATCGGCGATTTTAAACGCGCTTCCTAATTCACCGAAACTATCCCAAATTAAAACTTTTGTTTGACTATCAATAATATTGTTTTGACTTCTAGAGGCTGTTTTTAAACCTAATTTTCCGCAATATGGTATTATATTCATAAATGGGTTTATGTGGCGCGGCGCAATTATTATAAGACTGTCTGGGTGAGTTTGCAAAAGCATTTTGTGGGCATCAATTATAATTTCTTCTTCGCCCGAATGACTTGAAGCACAAAGCCAAATTTTACGCCCTTTGGTTTGCGCTTTGATATTTTCAACTAAATTCGAATCTATTTTAAGGGCAGGGGCCGATAATTTAAGATTGCCAGTTAAATGATGATTTTTAGAATTAATAATTTCACAAAGTGCATTTTCAGTTTTTTCATTTGCGCAATGGATAAATGAAAAACCACCAAAAATTGGCTTTCCAAAACTTTTGAACCTTTTCCAATTT
>CAZKYS010000104.1:7159-8424 GCA_964557085.1 uncultured Caulobacteraceae bacterium | reverse complement strand
TGAACTTGCGGCAAAGTATTTTGCAAAAGAAATTACAATTTCTGAATATACAAAGGGTAGTGATGCCGAACCAAATGTTCGTAAATTGAAAGCGGCCAATTATATATTCCCAATTTCTTTATTGGATTTTATGTGGGTTAAAACTGGAAGTTATGAACGCGGCAATACTAAATATTTGGCAATTGAAATAAATCAAAGTTCGAATAATCAAATAGCCCTTGAGTATCAAGAATTACCAAAGGCCCCATCGGAAGATGGCGATGGCGATACAAGCGCCAGAAGCACAATTGATTATGATTTGCCTTATTCAACAATATTGTTTCAGCCAAAAGGGAATTGTTGGGAACTTACTGATGTTGAAGTTCACAAATAGAGAAAAATAAATATTCATTTTGCGTTCACGCCATATTACTTATAAGAAAGCATAATATTTAAGTGCTTTGACACAAATATTATGCTTTGTTATAATTTACGTGTGGAGTCATAATATGCTCACTGCGTCGGCTTTTAATCGTGAAAGTAATTGCGATAGTAAATTTATAAATGCTGCTATGGGTATTGATTCATGGAATGATGCCCTGATGCAATTTGCTGATTATACGCATTCTTCACGGGCACAATTGGTTGGTATTGATAAAAACAAGAAATTGGTTTTCCACTCTGTAACCGAATTACCAATGCAGGCGCGCGTTAATTTCACCCAAATTGATGGCAATAATCCAAAAATCAACACACGCCTGATGGCATCAAAAAAATATGCGCCAATGCAGATTGTTGGTGATTTTGAATATGAAGAAATAAAACAAACCCAAATCAACCAAGATTATCACGAATATTGCGAACGCTGGGAAATGCAATATGGTTGCCAAACCAATTTAATCAAGGACAATGAATTTACCTTCCTTCTTATGGCGCTTCGCAACCGCCGCGATGGTATGGCAAATCAGGAGACTTATTCAAAATTCCGCGAAATGGCAAATGAAGTGCGAATTGCCGTAAATATGGCGCGTCAACTTGAAAACCAAGGTCAAATGCTATTGGCAAATTCACTTGATGCAATGTCAATAAGTGCCTTTATTTGCAATTCAAATGGTGATGTTTGCGCAACAACTAAAAGTGCAGAAAAAACAATTACTGAAAACCAATTCATCGATATAAAAAATTGTCGCCTTATTGCAAAATCAAAAGATGATCAAAAGAAACTTGATGGAGCAATCATAAAAGCCATTAAATATGGCGCACAAAGTTCCATATGTCTTAAAGGC
>CAZKYS010000104.1:0-7059 GCA_964557085.1 uncultured Caulobacteraceae bacterium | reverse complement strand
AGCAATCATAAAAGCCATTAAATATGGCGCACAAAGTTCCATATGTCTTAAAGGCGATAATAATGGCAATTTGCTTTTACTTGAGGTGAGTTTACTTCCTGCCTTGGGTTGGAATTTTAATTTCTTGCCGAAAATAATTATCAAAGTCCGTGATAAATATAATAAAGACATATTATCATTATTACAAAGCGCCTATGATTTAACCCCCGCCGAGGCGCAGGTTGCAATTATGTTTGCAAATGGTGATACACGCGAATTAATCGCACAAGAGCGTAATTCAAGCCTGCAAACCGTAAGAACACAATTAAAACGCATCTTTGATAAATTAGATATCCACCGCGAGGCCGAGCTTGCGGCAAAATTGTCAATTTTCATGTGATATTAATTTAAAAAAAAATCTTAGCGCCCAATATTTGCCGCAATCAATTGTAATATAAAAAATATGGGGGGGAATATGCGAAAATTTTATCTAATCGCGGCAATGATTGCTGCACAATTGCTTTCAACTAATGGTGTATCTGCAAAGCCTTTGAAATATCCTATGGTTTTGATTTGGGAAAATGATGCGTCAAATGAATTGCGTCTTAAACTAATTTCAAATCCTACAATAAAAAAAGATTTGAAGGCAGCATATAACGGATATGTTGAATCAAATTGCTATGGCACCGATGATTATAAATCATGCCTTGCAAACCCGCCTAAACCACCCTTTGAAGAGGTTTTTGATGCAATTTCAATTGCCACGCCTGATTTAAACAATGATGGCAAGCGTGATTTGATATTAGCCATGGGGCCACAAACAGGGCTTTCGGGCAATGGACGCTGTGGAATTGATGAATTTTGGTTTTATGAAAACATCGGCAATGATTATCGCAATATTGGTAAATCTGAATTTCTTCATTCAGAACAATTCTTCATTGGTGCGCCGATGAAAAAAGGGGCGTTTCGCGATATCATAACAAAGGAAATTAACGGTTTTTGTTCAGGAACAGAAAAGCCACAATTTAATCATTCAAAATATGATTATAAAAAACGCGCATATTTTGACTTGGAAATTGAAACGCATTAATGTTCTTGATATGTTCTGCCGTTCATGCTTTTATGAGATGGGAGAATCAAAATGATAAATTATGCAACAATCGGTACTGATGATATTGAAACATCAACAAAATTTTGGGTATCTGTGCTTGAACCCCTAGGATATAAAAAATTCTGGGAGGCGGAAGGGTATGGCGCTGGCCTTGCTGTTGATGGCAATAAAGATAATTTCGGAAGCATCTGGATTATGCGCCCTTATAATGGTGAAAAACATGTTCCCGCCAATGGAACAATGATTGGTTTTAATGCCAAAAGCCGTGATTCAATTGATAAATTCCATGCCGCAGCGCTTGCTAATGGTGGCACATGTGAGGGGGCACCAGGAATTCGTGAGCAATATGGGCCGAATATTTATGTTGCCTATATTCGCGACCCATTTGGAAATAAAGTAAGCGCGATTTGTTATGAAAATTAAGAAATAGTGTTTTAATATGATCCTAAGAAATTGGCTTTTGTCATTTCTGTTTGCGTCTTTGCTGGCAATTAATTTTGCCAGCGCGCAAGCTATTGTTCCGATTAAGGATAATGAATTATCGCCATATAAATTAAAAACATCAATCAATGGCGTGGTCAAAACAAATAATGAATATAGCGAATATCAATGGCCCGGTATTTATTTTGTTTCCAACTTTAAGGGCACAGAAATTGGCTTTAAATTTGACGACCAACGCAATAAATTCAAAATTTCTATTGATAATAAGGAAATTGGGCAAATTGTTACGAATGGTGAAAATTCATATAAAATAATCGGACTTTCCGATAGCGACCATCAAATAAGAATTGATAAAATATCGGAATCCTTGGGGCATTCTGGTCGTTTTTACGGTTTCTTTGGTAGTGAAACCAAAGCATTACCGCCAATTTCAAGAAAACGAAAAATCGAAATAATTGGCGATTCTTATAGCGTTGGTTACGGCAATTTATCTTCTTCACATAAATGTAGCCGTGAACAATTGTTTGAACTTACGGATAATTCAAAATCTTATGGGGTTTTGATGGCAAAGGCTTTTGATGCTGATTATCAAATAAATGCCTATTCTGGCATTGGAATTGTTCGTAATTATAATAACGCAATGTTCGGTAAACCAATTGGCTATTTTTATGGAAAGAGTATTTTTGATACCGAAAAAAATATAGAAAAAAATAATTTCAAACCCGATATTATAAATATCCTTTTGGGAACTAATGATTTTTCCACTAAAATCAAACCCGATGAAAAATGGAAAAATATCGATGAATTAAAGGCGGATTATATAAAAACTTATGCTGAATTCATAAATCAATTGCGCCGTAATAATCATAATGCCCTTATTTTTATTAGTATAAATATTGATGCCAATAAAAATCATATGGCGGCATTTAAGGATTTAGAAAAATTACTTTTAAATCAAGATAAAAGAATGAAATTTGTAATCCTTCCTGCAACAAAAAAATCGGGTTGCGATTGGCATCCCGATTTATATGATCATGCCGAAATGGCACAGATTTTAGTTTCTAAAGTAAAAGACTTGGACTTTAAATTCTAAATCTTATTTACGTAAACCCTCGCTTTTATCGCGGGCAGCTTTGAATTCTGAATTTGGTTTCCATTGTGGCCATTTTTTTGAATTTGCCAAATCATAACCCATTTTGAAATTAATCATCAAATCTTCTATTGCGCCGTCATAATTCCATTTTGGCGACCATTCATCCGACGGTTGGTGATAATGCTCTTTAACATAGGCTTCGTTTGCCGCTTTTCCTGCTGCAATTCCACCCTTACGCAAATCAACGCCCGAACCCGCCGCAAGCATTGGCACGCCGCGTTTAACAAGTGGGAAATGGTCAGAGCGGAAAAAATGCCCAGCCTCAGGCGTATCTTCTGGTGAAACATAGCGCCCTTGGGCTTTAGCATATTTTGCCAAATCATCTTCAAGGCTTGATTGACCAATCCCAGTAACCTCAATGTTTTTAGAGCGCCCAATTAAATTAATGCCATCAATATTAAAACCTGCCACAGTTTTTTCCAAAGGCACAACAGGGTTAGTGGCATAATATTCAGACCCCAAAAGCCCACTTTCTTCGGCTGTAAAGCTAACAAATACTACCGACCTTTGCGGGGCAGGGGCACTTTTATAAGCGCGCGCCAATTCAATAATTGATGCAATTCCCGTTGCATTATCAAGCGCGCCATTGAAAATATTATCACCTGTTTTATCTGGAATACCTATTCCCAAATGATCCCAATGCGCCGAATATAAAATATATTCATCAGGGCGGGTTTTGCCTTTAATCATTCCAACCACATTGTGGCTTGTGATGGTTTCGGTTTGCATTCCAAAACCGCCATTAAGGGTAATATTTTTTAATTCAGTTGCGTGAAAATCCTTACTTTGCGCCGCCTTTTTTTGAGCATCTAAATCAAGCCCTGCGGCTTTGAAAATATCCTGTGCTAATGAATATGAAATCCAAGATTCAAGTTTTGGGCTTGATTTTAATGGATCATCGCGAACAATATCCAATTTATTGCCATTGTTGGAATTTTTCACAGTCTCCCAACCATAGCTTGCGGGGCCTGTTTCATGAATGATTAAACAACCCAAAGCACCACGGCGCGCCGCTTCTTCATATTTATAAGTCCAACGGCCATAATATGTCATGGCTTTGCCGCCAAAAGTGTTATTTTGCGGAGCATAATAATCGGCATCATTAATTAAAACAACAATGATTTTGCCTTTAAAATCAATCTCTTTGCCATTTTCATCTTTAAAATCATTCCAATTACGTTCTGGTGCCGAAATGCCATAGCCAACAAAAACCAATGGCGCATTATTAAGCGCAACATCATTAAGTGCGCCGCGTGATGAAATTGTAATATCTTCGCCAACTTTTAAATCGCGATTTGTGCCATTAAGGTTGATTGAAACTTTGGGGTCAATTACTTTAAACCTGCGAAGCAGTACATCTTGTGTCCAGCTTCCGTTGGGGCCGCCGGGTTGTAAACCTGCTTTTTTCATGCCGTTTGAAATAAATTCAATCGTTTTGGTTTCCGCGCGTGTTCCAACGCCGCGCCCTTCATATGCATCGCTTGAAACTTCTTTAATATCGCTTGAAAGGCGTGATGCGCTGAATTTTGGTTCATAAGGTTTTGCGTTTGAATATGTCGCGCCAAATAAAGCGATTGATGCAATTGATGTGAATAGTAAAAATTTGTTTTTAATCATTTTTTCCTCACGGTGATAAAACTATCACCCCATTGAGTGAATAGTATTTTGAATTTTTCAAAAATGAAATATATTAAATCATGTTTTTTGAATTAAAATTTCTATCGAAAAAAGTGCTTGCACCCCTTGCGGCGATTTTATCAATGAGTGCGTGTGGGCAGGGGGCGTTAAATACACCAATGCAAATTGGGCATAAAGATTTATTGTCAAATTTTGACAATTTTGCCAGTGCGTGTTTTTCGCCGCAATTTGTTGATAATAAAATCAAATGCACAAAAATTGCAACTTTCGCACATTATACTCTAACTTTCACCGAATTTCGCAAAACTGAAAATCAAAATCTAAAAATTCAATATAAAGCGCGTTTTGGCGAAAATAATGGCCTTTCATGTATTGATTATTCAAGCATGAAACCCGATGGCGTAAAAATCTATCAAAGCAAAGACAATAAAACCGCCATAAGCGATGATGACACCCAAATCGAAAACACTCCGCAAGCCGCCGCAATCACCAATGAAATAATCACCCGCGAAAGCAAAAAAGGCCAAACCTGCGCCAAATATTTCCTTACCCAAACCGGCAATTCACAAATGAATTATAAATTCAATTATGTTGAAGTTTCAGGCGGCAAGGATATTCCCGCAGCAGCAGGCACAAACGAATTTGCATTTTTTAGTGCGGGGTCGGGTTTAGTATTCTAATCTTTCTCCTCCCTTGTAAATCTATGATTTACGGGGGAGGTGGCTCGCGTAGCGAGACGGTGGGGGCGCGAGTGTAACGAGCTTGCAAACTTTGAAATTGCCCCCTTCGTCACCTTTGGGCGACACCTCCCCCGTGAAACTTCGTTTAACAGAGGAGGAGGCGAATTATATCCCCGCCTTAATCGCTGCCAATCCTGCTTCGCAATTCTCATCGCTTGGGGCGCCGCCTTGGGCGAAGTCGGGTTTGCCGCCGCCGCCTTGTCCGCCCATTGCGGCAACTGCGGCTTTGACCAAATCAACTGCATTAGTGGTAACGCCATTGCACGAAACCGCGATTGCGGCTTTGCCATCGGCCTTTGCGATATAGGCAATTACGCCGCTGCCCAGTTTTTGCATGGCCTCGGTTACCATTGGGCGTAAATCTTTGGCGCCAATGCCGTCCAAAATTCTTGCATCAACTTTGATACCGTTAATTTCCTCAATCGCGGATGCCGCGCCGCCGCCGCCAAGGGCAAGTTTTTGTTTGGTTTCGCCAAGTTCTTTTTCAAGGCGCTTTTTATCATTCAAAAGGCTTTCCACTTTTTGCGGCAATTCGGCGATTGGCGCTTTTAATGGTTCGGCGGCGATACGCGCAATATTGGCTTGTGATTTTAGATAATCAATTGCCGCATTGCCCGTCATCCCCTCGATACGGCGAATGCCCGCCGCAACCGCGCCTTCGGAAACTATAACAAATGTTCCAATATCACCCGTGCGCGCAACGTGCGTTCCGCCGCAAAGTTCGACCGAATAGGCTTTAGAAGGGTTTTCCAAATCATTGCCCATTGCCAAAACCCGCACTTCAGCACCATATTTTTCGCCAAATAATGCCATTGCGCCTTCTTCTATTGCATCTTCTGGCGTCATGATTTTGGTTGAAACTTCGGTATTTTGGCGAATTACTTGGTTTACCAAACTATCAACGCGGTCAATTTCTTCGCGTGACATTGATGCGCCATGTGCAAAGTCAAAGCGTAACCTATCCGCTGATACCATCGAACCTTTTTGCGCCACATGTGCGCCCAAAACTTGGTGTAATGCTTTGTGTAAAAGGTGGGTCGCGCTGTGATTGGCGCGAATTTCATTGCGGCGTGCGGTGTCAATTTTTAAAGTCGCAGAATTGCCAGTTGCGATTTCGCCCGATTTTAATTCACCAATATGACAGAAAAGGCCACCCGCACGTTTTTGTGTGTCGCTAACTTCAAAAATTGCACCATTTTCGAATGTGATTGTGCCACTATCGCCAACTTGACCGCCCGATTCACCATAGAATGGGGTTTGGTTGAAGATTAATTCGCCTTTTTGACTTGCGCCCAATTTGTCGGTTTTTGCACCATTTGCGACAATTGCGATTACATTCGCGCTTGCTTCATTTGTGCTATAGCCTAAAAATTCGCTTGAACCCAATTGATCATTAAGTTCGAACCAGATGGTTTCGGTTGCCGCTTGTCCTGAGCCTGCCCAATTTTTACGTGCTTCTTCTTTTTGGCGCGCCATTGAGGCATCAAAACCTGACATATCGACCGAAATACCGCGCCCGCGCAAAATATCTTGGGTCAAATCAACAGGGAAGCCATAAGTGTCATAAAGATTGAATGCGGTTTCGCCCTTTAAGCTGTCGCCTTTTACCAAAGTTTTTGACGCATCATCCAAAAGCGTAAGGCCGCGACCCAATGTGCGTTTGAAGCGGGTTTCTTCTTGTTCCAAAGTTGCGGTGATGAAGGCTTCGGCGCGTTTTAATTCAGGATAGGCCGCGCCCATTTCCGAAACCAAAGTTGGCACAAGGCGGTGAAGCAATGGCTCTTTCGCGCCCAAAATATGGGCATGGCGCATCGCGCGGCGCATAATGCGGCGCAGAACATAGCCGCGCCCTTCGTTTGATGGGGTAACACCATCGGCAATAAGGAATGAACTTGCGCGTAAATGGTCGGCAATTACGCGGTGGCTTGGGGTTTTTTCGCCCTCGCCTTGATATTCGCCGAATTGGTGCAATCAAAGAAAAAGAAGATGTTGTTGGC
>CAZKYS010000103.1:0-8461 GCA_964557085.1 uncultured Caulobacteraceae bacterium | reverse complement strand
AATTAATTCAAATAATAAGGCATTAAAAAAACTAAACCCAATTATAAGTGAATTATCAATTGGTTGGGCGTTGCAATAAATATCTATTCAAAGTTTTTAGATAATTGTTGTGCAAAAATTGCATTTAGTCCATCTATATAAGATGGATATTTGAATTTATAGCCAAGTGTTGATTTAACCTTCTCATTGCTAATATTTTTGGTTTGCGACAAAAAGCTTTGTGCCAATTCCGATAAATCGGCGATTTGAACTATCGGGATGTTTTTAGCGCCCATTTTATTAGCTGCATATTTCACTAAATCGTTTGAATTTGCAGGTAAATCATCGATTAAATTATAAACTTGACCGCTATCTTGGTTTTTTATGGATGCCCTTAGAATTCCTGTAATATCATCTACATGAATACGACATGTGAGCTTATCATTATCAATAATGATTTTCGCATTTTTATTTTTTATTTTATCAAAAACACTGCGCCCATTGCCATAAATACCGCCAAGCCTAAAGATGTTAACTGCCATTCCAAATTCTGCAAGGCTTTGCCATTGTTGTTCAGCGATTGCACGATTCTCCGCACGCTTTAAATTTGGCTTCAAAGGGCTATTCTCATTAATTATTTCATTGCCATTATCGCCATAAACCGCAATTGTTGATAAATAACCAATCCATTTTATGCGGTCTTTGTTTTTTACAATTTCATCGGCATATTTTTGAAAGAAAATATCACCATTTTCATTCGGCGGCGCAGATAATAAAATATATGAATTATTTGGGATTTCATCGATGTTTAATGGCAATAAATATGGTGTGACATTGTGATTTTTTAAATAATCAGCCTTATCCGCATCTCTTATTGTGGCACAAATATCAAAGCCATCTTTAACAAGTTCTTTTGTCAAGGCTTGCGCACAATACCCAAAGCCAAAACAGAATAGATTATTATTCATTAAATAAATACCAAAAAATAAAGGGGTGCGAATTGCACCCCTTTGAAAAATTAATCAACTTTTTGCTTACGCTTACGTTTTGTTGGGTCCAATTCTTGTTTGCGGATACGAATTGCTTTTGGCGTTACCTCAACCAATTCATCATCATCAATCCAAGAAATTGCCGCTTCTAGTGTAAGGCGTTTTGGCGGGGTAAGGCGCATTGCCTCATCCTTGCCAGAAGAGCGAACGTTTGAAAGCTTTTTCTCTTTAAGAGGATTTACTTCCATATCCTCTGGTTTTGCATTTTCGCCGATAATCATGCCTTCATAAACATCTTCGCCGCCGCCAATCATAAGTGTGCCGCGTTCTTCAAGATACCAAAGTGCATAGGTTACTGATTTACCTGTATCAGTTGAAATCATCGCACCATTACGACGACCAGGGATAGCACCTTTCCACGGTGTATAACCATGGAATAGACGGTTCATAACGCCTGTTCCGCGTGTATCAGTCAAGAATTCAGAGTGATAACCAATAAGGCCGCGTGATGGCGCATAGAAAGTAAGGCGGGTTTTACCACCACCTGATGGGCGCATATCATGCAATTCGGCTTTACGGATTGACATTTTCTCAACCACTGGGCCTGTGAATTCATCATCAACATCGATGATTACTTCTTCAGTTGGCTCTAAAGTATTGCCATTTTCATCTTTTTGCAAAACTACACGTGGACGAGAGATTGAAAGCTCAAAACCTTCACGGCGCATATTTTCGATTAGAACGCCAATCTGCAACTCGCCACGGCCCTGAAGTTCGAACGCATCAGAATCAGCAGTTTCACCAACTTTAATCGCAACATCGGTTTCGGCCTGTTTCCACAAACGCGCACGGATAATACGTGATTGAACTTTATCACCTTCACGGCCCGCAAGTGGTGATGAATTCACCATAACAGTTACCGACAATGTTGGCGGGTCAATCGGTGTTGATGGAATTGAAGTTTCAACAATTGGGTCACAAATTGTGTGTGCAACAGTTGCTTCAGTAAGACCTGCGATTGATACGATATCACCGGCAACCGCTTCATCAATTGGCTGGCGTTTCAAACCGCGGAAAGCCAAAACTTTTGAACAGCGGCCACGCTCTACCAATTCGCCTTCAAGTGACAATGCTTTAATCGGGTCACTTGCTTTTAATTTACCTGATTGAACACGACCAGTAAGAATACGACCCAAGAATGGATCGGAATCAATCATTGTAACAAGCATTGAAAACGGCTCGTCAATATTGTTTGACGCTTCTGGCGCTTTAACGTGTTTAACGATTGTGTCGAATAATGCAGTTAAATCAGATGTTGGGCCATTATTTTCATGGCTTGCCCAACCGTCACGACCAGATGCATAAACAACAGGGAAATCAAATTGCTCTTCTGATGCGCCAAGCGCCATAAACAATTCATATACTTCGTCCAAAACTGCTTCTGGGCGGGCATTAGGGCGGTCAATTTTATTTAAAACAACAATTGGTTTCAAACCTTGTGCCAATGCTTTTGAAAGCACGAATTTGGTTTGCGGCATCGCGCCTTCCATTGCGTCCACCAAAAGAAGACAGCCATCAACCATTGATAATACGCGTTCAACCTCACCGCCGAAATCGGCATGCCCTGGGGTGTCCACAACGTTAATGCGGTGCATCATATCATCATGTGAATATTCGATAGAGGTGCATTTTGCCAAAATGGTAATGCCGCGCTCTTTTTCTTGTGGATTCGAATCCATTGCACGTTCAGCACGTGCTTCATTTTCGCGATACGCGCCACCTTGTGCAAGCATGGCGTCCATCAATGTAGTTTTGCCATGGTCAACGTGTGCAATAATGGCGATATTGCGCATCTGCGCAGTTTGATTAGTCACTTTAATATCCTTTGGGGAGAAACTTATGGCGCGCCTTTACGCAAATATGGCCTAAAGGTCAAATATTTTGGTGTTTTTGCTGCTTTTTAAACAGTTTTTTGTAAATTTTATCCGATTTTTTAAATCCAAAGTAACCAAGATGAATTATTTTTGACAAAAAATGGGGTAAAAGATTTGACAATTTCGCCACTATCATTGGGTCTTTTTGGTTCGTCATCGTCGAGCTATAGCCCAAGTGCGCTTGATTTAAGCAGCCTTTACCCAACTGATACATCTTCTTATGTTGCTAAAAAACCAAAAACTATTGCCGATTATACCCCATGGGATAGTGCCGCCCCTAAAACTGAAACGGGTAAATTAGCAAGTGCAGCCCTAAATGACACAAGATTAATTCAAACCAATCTTGGACATGGTGTTGGCTCTGCCGATAAAGACACAAATGATAGAAAATTATTTATAATATATAATGCGATGGATAAAATCCGCGCATTAACCGAAATTGCATCAACAAAATCTTTGTCTGATACTGAACGCACAAAAATTCAAACCCGCATTCAAAAAGGTCTTGAAGAAGTTAAAGCCTATGTTGCCGCTAATCCTTTAAATGGTGCGTCAATGATTGCGGGCAAAAAATATACAAGCCTTGTAAGTGATGCATGGGGAACTTCGACCACAGGAAAAACCTATACAACTGATCCACTTGTAACCGGTGATTCAACCACTGTTGTTCCGCAATGGGTTGGAAATATCAAATTTTCAATCAAAGCAAAAGATATTCTTGGAACCGAAAAATCGGTTGATGTTGATTTAAGTGAAATGGGCTCAACACCGCGAACCGTTGAAAATGTTTCATTCTTCTTAAATGGAAAAATGGCTGCGGCTGGTATTAATTCACGTTTTTCAGCGATTGAAAGCACAAAAAAATCCACTGTCAAAGGCATTGAAGATACTAAACAACAAAGCCTTAAACTTGCGATTGATGATGGTGAAACCATTAATTTTGGTGCATCGGCAGGTGATACACAAAGTGCGATTTGGGTTGCAGGCGCAAAAACAAAAGATAAAGTTGAACAAAGCATTATAAGCCGCCTTGACCTTGATGGAACAGCCATAAGCAATATTTCAAAAACTGATTTTGCCGCAACAAATGGCAGCGCAAAAATTAGGGCAATGACAAAAGATGCCGATGGTAATTTATATTTAATTGCCGATGCATCAGGTGAAGTTGCAAACTTTAACCCAAAAGCTGCAACCGATGTTGTTTTGCAAAAAATTGATAGTGCAGGAAATGTTGTATTTTCGCGCTCCTTAGGTTCCGCAAGTGCGGCGCAAGGTTTTTCAATTGCCGTAAACGATAATGATGGCACAATTGCAATTGCGGGTGCGGTTAATGGCAAACTTGATAATAGCGTAACTTCAACTGGAACAGGGCTTGAAAGCTTTGTTGCTGCATTTGATGAAAACGGCAAAGACCTTTGGCAACATCAACAAGGCGCAACTGGTGATGATAGCGCGATAGATGTAAAATTCGCCCAAGATGGAACTTTGATGGTTTTGGGTAAAACCACAAATGCGATTGGCACTTCGACCGCACTTGGCGGCACTGATACTTATGTTCAAGCACTTGATACTTCTGGCAATGAAATTTACACCAAAAGCCTTGGTACAAGTGGCAATGATGCCCCTGTTTCGCTTCAAATAAGCGGCACACAGGCTTATGTTGCGTGGAATGATGATACTAATAATGGTCATTTAAGCAGACTTAATACTTCTGATGGTTCTATTGCGGGCGCAGATATTTTGGCTTCTTCAATTGGTATGGGTCGTTTCAATCAATTTGCAATTGATAATAGTGGCAATGCGGTATTTGCCGGCGAAAAAACGCCAGGTGATGCGATGTTTGACCAATTGAAATCTGTTCAATTATCAAATCTTAATGTCAATTTTTCCAAAGATTTTGCAGGTGCACCGATTAATTCACTAAGCCTTAGCAATGGTCGTATCGACCTTGCATTTGAAGGCGTAACCGATGAAAATGCCGCCGATAAACTTGCGCTTCAAACAAAATTAAAAGGCTTTTCAAGCACAAATGGCGCAGACATTTATTCAATAGATGTTCAGGCAGAAGCAGATTCAAAAGTAATGATTGCAGGGATTGATAATCAATCTAAATCCCTTGAAAGCATGGGCTTGCCACAAGGTGAAATGCTTTTTGGTGACAGCCAATCGCTTACTGATGTAACTGGCCTTCATGCAGGTGATTTTTTCTATATTGCGGCAAATGGCGGTTCAAAACGTAAAATCACGATTGATAAGGGTGAAACTATGACAACCCTCACAGCCAAGATTTCAAATTCACTATCGCGTTTTGCCAATGTTTCGACCTTGCTAAAAAATGGCAGCAAATATTTATCAATCATGCCAAAAGATAAATATAAATTAGAGCTTTCAGCAGGTGATGGCGTTCTTGATGCACTAAAACAACTTGGCATGGATGCAGGTGTTGCCCAAAGCTTTAGCGCGGTTTCAACCAATGCCAAAACTGGCACAAAATCAAATGTTATTATCGCTTTAGATTTGCCAAGCAATATTGATGTTTCCGATAAAACCAAGGCAAAAACTGCACTTGATTCAATCAATTCGGTTTTAACACGAATTCGCTCTGGCTATCGCGATATTTCAACCAATGAAACCCAAGTTGCACTTCGCAAACAATCGGCAGCATCCACGGCCGCAAAGGGTAAAAATTCATCTGGTAGCTCTGCCGCTGTTGCCGCATACCAAGCGCAAACAGCAAATATGCAAGCAGCATTAGCGCGCTTAGGCGGTTAGTCGGACAAACCTAGGTTTCAATTTAATTTATTTTAAAAACAAGAATTACCTTCCCAGCGGAAGTCTTCAACTTTTTTGTCTTTATTGACCAAAAAGCGTTTTATGCAAACTAATTCGCGTTCAGAATAGCCATCATTATAATATGGGCTAAACATTGGCCATGCCATTAATACCGAACCACGATTATAATAATGCCCAAATGAAGTACCTAGTGCGATTGTTCCGCCCATGCTTGAACGGTCAGTGCGACGCGATGAATATTGAATTATTTCACGCCCATCAGAAAGCGTATAAGAAGATGATGGCGGCCCCATATCAAGGACAACATTATCGATACTTTGGCCAATATATTTTGCCTTTATTGGCCCTTCAAAATTATCAAGGCGGGTTTGATATGGAATTGTTTCACACGCACTAATTCCAATTGCAAATAAACCTAATAATGCGCCACCTAATAATTTTTTCATCATACACCTTTGGTATATTTCTACGCTTTTGTTGAATTTTGTCGAATTAAATTTCATACATTAAAAGCATGAATTGCCTTCCCATTTGAAATCTTCAATAATTTTTGTTTTTGTAATTACAAAACGTTGCGCACATTTTTCATGATGTGTTACAAGTGGATCCGTTCTTAAATACGGAACTTGGCGCGTAATTGGGATTTGCTTGGTCGTTCCATCTTGGCGTGTAAAAGTTTTATAGCCAATAACTTCGGTATGATAATCAGTATAGGTTCCACCGCCCGTTGTATAAGAACGTTCTTTCAAATATTGAATAACATCGCGCCCATCTGTTAATGTATATGATGATTCAGGCGGCCCCTTTGCCAAAAGCAATGCATCAACCGATTTGCCAACAAATTCGGCACGAACTTTTGTTTCATACGCTGCCACACGCTCTGGATACGGGACGGTTTCGCAGGCGCCCAAAATGGCACCCATTAATACCAATGAGGAGATTGTAAAAGTTCTTTTTAAATTATGCATTTTTCAATTCCAATTTGTTTGGTTTTCTTAATTAATTCAAAAGCTACTCCGTAGTTTATGAATAATGCCTGAATGTGCACATTATCGCAGATTAAGCTTATTTAGGCAATTCTGAATAAAGCTTTTCAAAGCGTTCTTTATTCATTTGAATGATTTTTTCTTTCATCTGCGCGCTTGCTTTATCAGGGTTGCCACAATCAAATGGCGGGCTTGGGTCATATTCAAGGCCAAGCTGAACAAGCTTTGCCGCATCTTCACCCGCGATTTTTGAAAATAATGTAAGGGCAAAATCAATACCCGCGGTTACACCACCGCCTGAAAAGCGATTTCTATCTTGAACCACCCTTTGGGCAACAAAATTTGCGCCATATTCTTGTAATTTATAACCCCATGCCCAGTGGCACGCGCTATTATAACCTTTCAATAGTCCCGCCGCCCCCAAAACAAGGGAACCATTACAAACCGAACACAAATATTGAACCGCAGGCTCTTGGGCGCGCAAAAAATTCAAAACCACTTCATCATTAAGCAATGGCCAAATACCAAACCCACCCGGCATCAATAAAATATCCATTTGCGGGGCTTCATCAAAATTGTGGGTTGGAATAATTTCAAACCCACAATCCGTTTTGATTGGCGCTTTATCTTTCCATAAATAATAGCATTGAGTATTTGGCATACGTGACAAAAATTGCGCCGCCCCAGTCATATCAAGCTGGGTTATATTTGGAAAAATGACAAAACCAATTTTCATACTAATCAATTAGTTTTTCAGATAAATAAGTAAATTCAAGCGCGCGGCGTTTTGCACCTTCAACAAGATTTGCCGCCGCCGAATGCCCGCCATTTATATTTTCATAATAAAGGAATGGCATTCCCAATTCTTCTAATTTGGCGCCATATTTACGCGCATGCCCAGGATGCACCCTATCATCTTTAGTTGAGGTAACAATCAAAGGCTCTGGAAAGTTGTTGCGTTTATGCAGATTTTGATATGGTGATAGTTTTTCAAGCCATGCACGCTCACTTGCGATTTCTGGGCTTCCATATTCATCAACCCATGATGCACCCGCTAGTAATTTGTGATAACGTAACATATCCAAAAGCGGAACTTGAACCACAACGGCATTAAATAATTCTGGCCTTTGTGTAAGCATTACGCCCATTAATAGGCCGCCATTTGAACCACCCATAATTCCAAGCCTTCTTGGACTTGTGATTTTGCGTTTTATCAAATCTTCGGCAACGCCAATGAAATCATCATAAACCACTTGGCGTTTGGTTTTAAGACCTGCATCATGCCATGCAGGGCCAAATTCACCACCGCCGCGAATATTGGCAAGCACATAAGCACCACCACGCTCAAGCCACATCTTACCAATATATGGCGAATAATTTGGCAACATTGAAACTTCAAACCCGCCATAACCATAAAGCAGGGTTGGGGTGCCGCCATCAAATTTTATATTCTTTTTATGAACCACAAAATAAGGAACTTTGGTTCCATCTTTTGATGTGGCTTCTAATTGTTCAACAATTAAATCACTTGAATCAAAGCGCGCAGGTTGCGATTGGATGATTTGCGGTTTTTGCGCCTGTGTTTGTGCCATATAGATTGATGGCGGGGTTATGAAGTCATTATAAGAATAGAAGATTTGATCAGTGAAACTATCTAAATCTGCAATTCCTGCAACGCCATTTTTTGGTAAATCAATTGTGCTATATTGCCAATCATTGCCTGATTTTTGGTAAAATCTAACTTCGCTTTTTACGTTTTTGCTTAGGTCAACAATGATAC
>CAZKYS010000102.1:0-8488 GCA_964557085.1 uncultured Caulobacteraceae bacterium | reverse complement strand
GGGTCTGCTTTGAGATAAATAATTGCCGCCAAAATCCAAAAAGGAACAGTTGGCAATAAGGGTAAAAACGCCCCCACCGAACCCAATGCAAAAAATCCGCCCGCAATTATTTTTAAAATATTATTCAAATTCATATTGTCACCTTAATGCGGTTAAAAAATTTTGCAAATTTTGAAACACACATTATTTAAAGCCTATGGTCAAAGCCAATAAGCCAAAAATTGATGATTTAAGCGCATTACCAAAAGCGGCAATGCCAGAGGAAAGACTTGACCTAAAAACTGGCATAGAAATCATCCAAGAATATCACAAGGATTTGCCAAATAAGCCCGGCGTTTATCGCATGATTGGTGAAAATGGGCAGATTTTATATGTCGGCAAAGCCAAATCACTTAAAAAACGTGTGGCAACTTATGCGCGCGGTGCAGCGCATACGAACCAACTTACCCGCATTTTAGGGCAAGTTAAATCGATGGAATTCACCATCACCCACACAGAGGCCGAGGCATTATTATTAGAAGCCAATCTAATACGCCGCCTAAAGCCGCGATATAATGTTTTGATGCGCGATGATAAATCATTTCCCTTTATCGCCATCGGCCTTAATCACCCATCACCCTATCTTGCCAAGCATCGTGGGCCGCGTTCAAAGGGTATTGATTATTTTGGCCCTTTTGCCAATGGAATGGCGGTTAATCATAGTCTTACGATTTTACAAAAAGCCTTTATGCTTCGAACTTGTAGCGATTCTGAATTTGAAAATCGCTCACGCCCCTGTATGCTTTATCAAATCAAAAGATGCGCTGGGCCATGTGTTGATGCCATTAATCCCCCTGATTATCGCGAATTAGTTGATGGCGCACGTCTATTTTTACGCGGCAAATCAAGCGCACTACAAGATGAATTAGCCAGTCAAATGAGCGAAGCGGCAAAGGTTTTGGATTATGAGAAGGCCGCGATTTTGCGCGACCGTATCAAAGCACTTGCATCAATTCGCAATTCCCAAAGCCTTAATCCACAAAGTTTCACTGATGCCGATGTATTCGCAATGCATCAAGAAGGCGGCGAAACATGCATAGAGGTGTTTTTCTTTCGCGCCGCGCAAAATTGGGGAAATCGGGCTTATTTCCCACGCTCTGAAAAAGGAACTTCTGAAAATGATGTTTTGGAAAGTTTCATTGGGCAATTTTACCAAAGCCACCCCCCACCTGATTTGATTTTATTATCACACGAACTTGAAAATACCGAAGTTTTGGAAGATGCCCTTACCATGCTTAATGGCGGTGGTGCGCGGGTTAATCTTATCAATCCAAAGCGTGGCGATAAAAAAGACATTATCGATTTTGCAATGAATAATGCCAAACAAACCTTGGGTAGACGGCTTTCAACAAGTGCAACAATTGGCAAAATACTTGATCAAGTGGGTGAAAGATTTGGTCTTGAAAAACGCCCTGAACGTATTGAAGTTTATGACAATTCCCATATTCAAGGAACCAATGCAGTCGGCGCAATGATTGTTGCTGGTCCTGAAGGTTTTATGAAAAACCAATATCGCAAATGGTCAATCAAAGACGCAGGTGGCGGTGATGATTTTGCCATGATGCGCGAAGTTTTAACTCGCCGCTTTACCCGCCTTAATGAGGAAAGCGATGAAAGCCTGCATCCTGATTTAATGATTATTGATGGCGGGCAACAACAATTGGCGGTGGTTTTAGATGTTGCCAAAGAAATGGGCATTGATGATATAAAAATCATCGCAATGTCAAAAGGCGTTGATCGAAATGCAGGGCGCGAAGAATTTCACGAATTTGGCAAAGCCCCATATCGCCTTGAACAAAAAGACCCTGTTTTATATTATTTACAAAGACTTAGGGATGAATCTCATAGATTTGTAATCGGTGCGCACCGCCAAAAGCGCGGCAAAGAATTGGTCAAAAACCCATTAGATTCCATTGAAGGGATTGGGCCTTTGCGTAAAAAATCATTGATGGCGCGCTTTGGTTCTGCCAAAGGTGTTGGAAGCGCAAGCGTAAAAGAATTATCGGAAACCCCGCATATTTCCCAAGACCTTGCAATAAGAATACATGCCCATTTTCAAAGTGAATGAAATTAATGAAAAGCCTGCCAAATATCATAACTTATCTTCGAATTTTCTGTTCACCTGCTTTGGCTTTGGCTTTGGTTTTGGGGGCATTTAACAATAAGGAATTTGCCGCCTTCCCTATGTATGCGTTTTGGCTTTTTGTGATTGCGGCATCAACCGATTGGCTTGATGGCTTTTTGGCACGCGCATTGGATGCAAAATCAGAAGAAGGCGCACGCCTTGATTTATTGGCGGATAAATTATTAGTTGGCCTTACCATCCCTGCGATAATTTTGGCTGAAATTGTGCGTAATCCATCAAATTTCGTGATTTATATAATTGCGGGCCTATTCTTAACTTATGCAACATCAGGGCGTGATTTATTGGTAACAAAATGGCGTGAAAAAGCCAAAGTATTGGGCTTTGAAATGCCGGCAACTTTCATTGCCAAAACAAAAACTGCGGTAATTTTGGTGGGAATTTCGATTTATCTTGCCGCTAAACCATTCAACCTCATGCTCGCTTATTATATCGGCGCATTTATAATTTTTATTGGCGCATTCATGTCAATCTATACCGGCTATCAATATTTTAAAGCCTTTAGTGAAAAATCAAAATCTTCTGGCGTTTAAACACATTAAAACTATTGAATGCAGTAATTTACTGCAAAAATAATCTGAAAATCATTCTTATAATTTTTACATAATTAACTATGTAATTTCTGCCAAAATAAAACAAGGCACGCTTATTTTTGCATTTTAAATATATTTTTTTAACGCACAAAATAACCTATTTTCAACTAACTTTTGTAAATTTATAAATTAAATTCCCCACCTCTTTAGCCTATTTTTTGCATGATTTAGGAACATATTTGTTTGATCGAAAATGATTTTAAATTTGAAATTCTTAAATCCATCAATCAATTGCAATCATTTTTTTAACCTAAAGTTAATCAAGGTTAGTAAGTGTCATCTATGGTTGCAATAAACCCTGAAGGGGATACCTAATATGAGTAACGATAGTATTAAAGAACGCCTTGCATTTATGCAAATTGATTCAGAAACCACGCAAACTTTGCGTGAAATCAGACCAATGATTGAAGCGGCACTTCCGACAATACTCACGGGATTTTATGAGCATGTGAAGAGGTTTTCCGATACTAATAAGCATTTTTCAAGCCAACAACATATGGATATGGCCAAAAATGCGCAGGTTAAACATTGGTCTTCAATTCTTGAGGGATCTTTTTCCAACAATTATGTTGAGGGTGTAAAAAGAATTGGCGCAACACATGCACGTATCGGCCTTGAACCAAGATGGTATATTGGTGGCTATTCTTATATAATTTCAGAAGTTGAAAAACTTCTTGCATCACAGGCTTCTGTAATTGGTTTGATGGCAAATAATACCGAAAAAGTTGGACAAATCAAAAAACAAATCGATGCTTTTACCAAAGCAGCGTTCTTAGATATGGATATTACAATTTCTGTTTATCTTGAAATTGAAGAACAGAAGCGTAAGCAAATTGCACAAGAAACGGAAACTTTCTTTGAAACAAACATTGCTTCTTTGATTGGTATGTTAGCTTCATCATCTGAAGAATTATCGGCAACTGCGCTTGCAATGTCAAAAATCGCAGAAACAACAACTGAGCGCGCGACTACAGTGTCCGCGGCAGCAGAAGAAGCAACAGCAAATGTATCACTAATTGCGGAATCTTCTTCACAAATGGCTTCATCTGTTCATGAAATAGCCCAACAAGTTACAACATCTACACGAATTGCAAATGAGGCAGTAATTATTGCCGATAGTTCAGTTGGTGCAGTAAACAATTTATCAATTGCAGCCGATAAAATTGGTGAGGTTGTGTCGATGATTTCTGATATCGCATCCCAAACAAACCTTTTGGCATTGAATGCAACAATTGAGAGTGCCCGCGCTGGTGAAGCTGGAAAAGGATTTGCTGTTGTTGCATCAGAAGTTAAATCGCTAGCAGGTCAAACCGCAAAAGCCACTGAAGATATTTCTAAACAAATATCTGAAATGCAAAATGCAACAAAAGCAGCCGTTGATTCAATTGCCATTATTCAAAAGACAATTGATGAAATCAATTCTGTTTCAATAGCTATTAATGCAGCAGTTGAAGAACAATCAGCTGCAACTAGTGAAATCACACGTAACACTAAAGAAGCATCTGTAGGAACCGAAGACGTGTCAAGGAATATCGTTCAAGTTCAAGAGGGTGCTTCGGAAACTGGTGCGGCATCGTCAGAAGTAGTCGCTTCAGCTGAAGAATTAAGTCGTCAGGCTGAATTCTTGAAAAGCCAAATTAGTGAATTTATGACACGCTTAAAAGCGGCTTAATTAAGAACGTGTGCAATCAATGCTTACAAAAGCTGCTTGCGCACTTTTTATTGCCTTTGGCTTTTCAGCATTAATTGTTACATGCGAAATTCTTGTATCTTTAAGGATAATTGCGCCAAGTTTTGCAACATAGGTTTCAATCAAATTGAAATGCGCACTATCGGCCAAGCTTTGGGCTGATTGCCATAGTGTATCATAATCGATTGTTGTTGATAAATCATCATTTTCGATTTTGTGGCTTTGATTAATTGTGACAATAATATCAAGAAACAAAGGCTGTGTGACGTTTTTTTCATGCTTATAAACGCCAATATTTGCCGCTATTTCAAGGTTTTTTATCCCAATTTTCATATTTGAAATAGTGCTTTCTATTTCACTTGGAACAACATCACCTTCGGCAGATTTCTTTGCACGGCGAACATACATGCCAGGGCGCATAATTACGCCAAGCTCAGTAATCGAATTTGAAGGTTTCATTCAATTATTCCCACAATGTCAGGGGTTTGCCAAGTTAAGTTTTGCCCGCAATCAACAGCAATCACCTGCCCCGTAACCGATTTTGCATTTAGCAAATATAATGCGCCCTGTGCAATATCCTCTGGTGTGCTTTGTGCTTGCAATAATGTTGCTTTAAATTGCTTTTCAAAATCTTCATCAGATTGGCGCACATTTTTCATACTTGGCCCCGGTGCAATTCCATTAACCCGTATGAATGGTGCAAAGCTTTGCGCCATAGTTTTTGTGGCGCTTAAAAGTGCCATTTTCGAAATATTATAGGTGAAAAAATAAGGGTTAGGCTTAAAAACACGCTGGTCAAGAATATTTATAATACAGCCCGCATTCTCACCAATTAGTTTTGCCAAATCACGTGATAATTTCAATGGTATAAGGCAATTTATGTTCATATGCTTTTGAAATAAATCATCACTAAAGTCTGACGCATTATCATTTTCAAATACAGATGCGTTATTAATAAGGCCATATAGTCTATTTTTAGCAATTTTACTTGCTTGCTCAATAAAGCCTTTGCAAAAATCCTCATTTTCAAGGTTACCAATAATTATTTGCGCAGAACCGCCAAAGCCTATTATTTCTTCTTGCAATGCAATTGCGTCTTCATGCGAATTATTTGCGTGAATAATCACTTCAAACCCTGCGCGCGCGGCTTCAATTGCAATAACACGACCAAGGCGTTTTGCGCTTCCAGTGATTATTATAGCTTTATCAATGTCTTCTTTTTTATACATAAAAGCAGATTATAACATTTTACACAAAACTTCATATAGTTTGCGCACATCAGGCATTTAAAGGGTATATATCTTTTCAACATGATTTGCTCGGAAAAATTAACCTTCTACTACAAACATTTAGGTTAAAGTATTTTATAATATGTTTTATTGGGTAACTTTAAAATATTATCTTAAACATTATTGAATACCAAGTGATTAAATAATATTTGACTTATTTTTACTTATACAATCGATTTTATTAGTAGAAAATCAACTATTTCACCCTATGGTTGTAAAAAAGTGAGGGTGATATTGTGGCTGACTGCTTCAAATCTTTAGTAGAAAATCTACCATTCCCAATAATAGTGCATATGCAAGATAGGGCATTATTTGCTAATCACGCATGCGCAAAGCTTTTTGGCTATTCAAAAGCCGAAGACATATTATCACTTAAAAGCATTGCATACACACTTGGTAAAGATGGCGATAAAGATTGCGCTTTTTATTATCGTAATGACGGTAGCACAATTGAATGCGAGCAAATACATTTTCCAATGATTTGGAATTCTTTTTCTGCCCATTGCTTAATCTTAAGCGAAGCCAAAAAAGATGATTTACTAACACATAAAATAATTAAACAATCTTATGAAGATGCATCTAATTCGCGCTCCCGTTTCTTGGCGGCGGTTTCGCATGAAATGCGCACACCATTGAATGCATTGATAAATCTTTCACATCTTTTACGCGCCACAGATCTTGATCAATATCAAGATGAAATGGTCATTGTTGCCCAAGATTCAGCCCAGGAATTATTAGATAGAATTCAAGATGTTCTCGAATATTCACAGCTTGAAAGCGGGAATATCGAACAACCACTTGAACCATGTGTAATCGCAAATATCGTAGAACCAGTGATAGAATTACTAAAATTCGAGGCGGAAAAGAAATCAATCGAATTTAGCGTAAATATAGAGCCTGAATTAAACCAAAGCTTTATGGCTTCTGCATCTGCGCTAAGAAGGATAATCCGTCACTTAGGTGAGAATGCAATTAATTATACTATAAACGGCAGTGTTGATATTAATATTTCAACAGGTGAAGATAATCGTGGTATAATATTAAAAATAAGCGACACTGGCATTGGTATGAGCGATGAAAAGATTGCAAAAATCTTTCAACCATTCGTTTTTGACATTGATCCAGTAAATAGAAGCATTGGTGGCCTAAGCCTTGGGCTTGCTTTAACACGTGCAATAGTTCGCAATCTTGGCGGCGAATTATCAATCACACATAATGAGCCAAATGGTGTTATTGCCTATGTTTATTTACCATTTGAATTAGAAGCCATTGAAACCAATGACCAAACACTTGAAATTGATGACACATCTTTGAATATTTTAGTTGCAGAAGACAATAAAACCAATCAAAAGGTCGTTAGTTTAATCCTTGACCAATTAGGCCATAATGTAACACTTGCTGATGATGGCGCAAAATGTGTTGAAGCCCTTCAAACACAAGATTTTGATTTAATATTGATGGATTTACACATGCCATTCATGGATGGCTATGAAGCATCACGTCAAATTAGAAAAAGCGGAAATGATATCCCAATATTCGCACTTACAGCAGATGCACGCGTTGAAGCGCGAAAAGCAGCAATTGAAGCTGGAATGGACGGCTTTTTGACAAAACCGCTAATGGTTGGCGAATTACACGCCGCAATTTGCGAGGTTGCGCATTTTAAAATGCAAAACAACCAAAGCAAAAAATGTGGTTAAGCGTTAAATTAGTCTAAACGACCATATTCAGCTGCGTTAAGCGCCGCAAAAAGAACAAAAACAACCAAAATTGCGTAAACTGCAGACATTTTAATTCCCCATATAAATTTAGTTTGCAAAAAATACTAAAAATCGAAATTCTCTCTAGGCGTTTTTGCACAATTTTCAAATGATTTAATGCCCTATATTACGCAAAATTACAGTTGCCAGACAATCATATATACATACTTATGCCTTATTTTATAATTATGAAGCATTTTTAACTACAAGCAATATCAAGCACTTGCTAATGATAAATTGTAATAAAAGTCAAAAATAATGATAAAAACAATAAGAAATTTTATATTCCAAACTTATTTTCGAATTTCGCGACCAATGACGCTTGGGGTAAGAATAATCGTCAATAAGAATAACCAATTCTGCCTTATTAAACACACTTATATAGATGGGTGGCACCTTCCTGGCGGCGGCGTTGAAAAAAATGAATCAGCGTATCAAGCGGCATTAAAAGAAATCCGCGAAGAGACGGGAATTATTGCAAACATCGAAGACTTAAAACTAATTTCAATTCATACCAATTTTGAAAATTTCAAAGGCGATCACGTAATTTTATTTGAAGTAAACAAATTTGAAGAGACACAAAAATTCAATGCCAATGAGATTAAAGAAATGGGATTTTTCAAAATTGACAATTTACCCGATGGTACCACAAGGGCAACAATAGAAAGGTTGAATGAATTTATAAAAATTAAAACCCAATCACATAAATGGTAAGCAATTATCACCCAAATATGTGAGGTTTTTTAGTCACACTTAGTTTTTCTTGGTAGAAACTAAACTTTTAACACTATCAAAATTAACAATAATTACTCTATATATAGAAACATAATTTTTAAGAAGAAAAGCATAAAAAATGAAAAAACTGCTCGATGATGCAAGAATTTGTTTAGCGCTTTTGACACGCCTTCCCGTGCCATTGCCAAAAAACGAAGATGGTACAAAATTTGACCTTCAAACCAATATTGCCCAAATTG
>CAZKYS010000101.1:0-8491 GCA_964557085.1 uncultured Caulobacteraceae bacterium | reverse complement strand
AGATATTCCAAATAATTCGACGCACACTTTTGGATTTATATATAATAATTGCAAAAATTACAGATATTGTTGCAATCAAAATAAAGACGATTGAAGTTTTTAGTAAAATATTTGCTGTTGCTACATCCGTGTAATAATGCATTACAAATAATAAGAATGAAACAAAAATTAAATCGGAAACACGTTCGGCGATTACACTTCCTGCGACAATTGAAAATTGGATTTTGGATCTTGAACTAATGTAAAATGCGCGAATTAATTCACCAATCCTAAGTGGTAAAAAAGTATTATAAGCATAACCAAGGCTAAGGCCAACTAATAAATCAAATCTTTTTTCCACCGCTTTCTGAGAGCGTAAAAGGTCAACTTGGCGCGTCGTTCTGACAATGTGTGACGCTAATAGAATAATAATCGATACAATCCATAATATTATACTAAATGTCATTTTAGTACTCGTTCCATATGTTGGATAACTTATTGTAATCTACAAGTTCAAGTTCCTCTGGCGTCCCAAATGAAATATGTTGTGATAATTCTTGAAGTCCTATATTGCCGCCATTTTTGCATATAATATTGTATATGCCGCTTAAAAACATTTCGTCATACTCGCAGTTTTTTTGATATTCATTATAGGCGTCGAAAAACACTTTTTTTGATGAAAAAAAGTAACAACCAGCAATTGCATATGGGCTTATGACTTGTTTTTCGACAGTGTTTTCAACATATAAATAATTGTCAGTTTGAGCTTTAATTTTCGCGTATGAATAATTTGGACTATCTGATTTAAAAGCTACAAGCGCACCTTGTAAATTTTTTTCAAGACCGTCAATTATATTATCGATTTTTTGAATTTTAAAAACGTGATCGCAATCATTAATTGCAAAAACTTCATCTTCATCTAATACGCTTGCGCCAATTGCAGCTGTTTGGGCCGCCCCACTTGTAACATTATCTAGTGCGATAATTTGTGCATTTGGATAATATTCTTTGATTTTACAATCAATTGCAAATTCATTTATGTGTTCTTTTAATACAATTGCGATGATTTTTTCAATTTTTGTCGCTTTATTTATACTTTCTATAGCCCACCAAAAAAAAGGCTTATTATCAAGAATTATCAATGGTTTTGGTTCTTTAATTCCCATTTTTGAAAATCGTGACCCGCGCCCAGCCATTGGCATAATTAGTGATATTTTTGACATTAGTGGGCCTCTTTTTCATAGATGATTTGAAAATCATATTCATCGTATTTTATTTGGCGATGATCCGATTTATTAAACTTAGCTTTATTGAAAACATATTGAACAACAATAGACAAAGTTTTAAATGCTTGAGAATAAAGTTTCACATTAGAAATTTGATCATCTTCGCTCCAATGAATTGGAAAGAATTTAAAGCTTTTTTTCTTTTGAATTAAACCTAACAATAGATAAATATTAAAGCGTAAATCATCGGCATATTTTTTAATGGTTTCATCATTAAAAACGTTTGCCGAAAAAATGTTTAACCCCGAACCTAAGTCATGGATTTTATTAAAACTTATTATAGAAAATACTAAATTAAATATGTGGTTACCAAAGGTTCGAAATTTGGAATATCCGAATAATTTTGATGATGATAAAAAACGTGCACCTAGATAAGCATCATATTGTTTGTATGTATCATTTTCTAAATGTGGTAACAGGTCCTCAATTCGCCCTTGGTCATCACCATGAAGAACAATAACATAATTAAAACCATTGTTTTTAGCATAATTGAAGGCCGCCTTATGTGAGCCGCCAAGATTATAATTTTCGTTATTCTTTACTATTTTTAGTTTTGGCAAATTACATTTTTTTGCTTCGCAAATTGCCGCCTCAATAGTATTATCTGTGCTTCCATTATCTATTATGATAATTTCATCGATGTATTTATTAATTTCTTTTGTAAATTTTCTTATAACCCGCGTTATTTGCGGTTCGCAATTATAGCAAGGTATGAAACAAAGTATTTTTTCCATTATTTAACAATTTGTCCGCTTTTTTTTGTTTGAAAATTATGCATTGCAACCAATTTTGATACGAAAAAATTGGCTAGTAATTGCGGCGGTGTAATAGTAATTTTTGCAATAAATACACTTAATGATATTGTAAAAGCACCATTTCCCAAATCTTGAATTGCCATTGTTAACGCTGGCATTATTGATGATGCTAAAATTATTAGGACAAAAGTATAGGCAAGATATAACAATATTCGACCTAATAATTTCCCCTCTTGACCATAGTGGATGCGCTTTCTTGATATGGTAAATACAAAGAATGCCGCACATAGTGAACTGATTAGATTTGAATAAAAAACAGGAAATCCTAATATTTTACTCAAGGCTAATAATATACAAACATCCAAAATCCATCCAAGCGCTGATAATGATGCAAACTTCAAGAAAGGCTTAAAAAGCAAAATAATACCCCAAATTACTATAAACAAATCGGCAAATTATTTTATAATTCGCCCTTAAAAAACCATTAGTGCTTAAGGTAAATATAAAAGGTTTATTTTTAGTAGAAATTGCAAAATAAATGGCGGACAGAGAGGGATTCGAACCCTCGATGGACTTGCACCCATACACGCGTTCCAGGCGTGCGCCTTCAACCACTCGGCCACCTGCCCATTATTATTTTGCGTTCAAAAAAAGCTGACGGCAAAGCCGTCACTTTTTTCTTGGCGCCACGCGGGCTGGCTCGCTCAATGCTCGCGGATTTTCTGCGTGGTTACGTTTTGGATTACATAAAAATAAAAAATGCAAAGTCTGAATAGTGGTAAATTGTTTAAAAGCAAGACGGATTTGCAGGTTTATGATTTAAACCTTCATATTCATGCAATGGGCCACGTCGTGGTGGGGCCATGTGAATTCTTCGCAGGCTTGGATTGCTTTGGGGGCATCGGTTCGAAGTGCGTGGCGAAAGCCAAGTTTTTCAAAGAAATTTTCGGCATTATTGGTAAGAAGCCATATTTTTTTCAAACCAACGTCCTTGGCTTCTTGGATAAGGGCTTTAACCAAAATACTTCCAGCGCCAGTTTTGCGTAAAGCGTTTCGTATAACTACGGATCTTAAAACGGCTTGATTATCATAAATTTCAAGCCCGCCCCAGCCAATTCGCGCGCCTGTATCTGTTACTAATTGAAAGAATGTAATCGGTGCACTTAAGACAGTTTCGACAGGAAGCCCTTCGGATAAAAGAATAGTCCGAATATCTGAAAGGTCCCTTTTGGAGACTTTTTGTGCAATTATTTCCATCCGTCCCTCAATTTTTTTATATTTGAACACTAATTTTTTAATTTGGCAACAAAAATTCAATTTAAACGCGAATATCGAGTACCATTCCTTTTCTAATATTGGCTTTTGGTGCTTCGTCAGGGATTTTTATATTATTGACATTCTGACTTTGCGGCGTGCTTTGAACTTCGGTTTGTGGGTTAGCTGCTTTCGCCGCGCGCGCTTGTTCAAGTGCTTTTAGAAAAATTTCGCGCCCATTATTAGTGCCATTTGGGCGCGCATTATTGGGAAAAAGATTTGGGCCGATATTATTCATGCTCAAAGCATGATTTGCTTTGATTAATAAAAAGTTTTTATTGTGCTTTTTTCAATAAATCAGATGCATCTTTTGGCGTAATCGGGCCTTTATGTTTGTATTTTATAATACCATCCGCGCCCATAATGTAAGTTTCAGGAACGCCAGAAA
Source organism: uncultured Caulobacteraceae bacterium (assembly GCA_964557085.1). Classification (GTDB taxonomy): domain Bacteria; phylum Pseudomonadota; class Alphaproteobacteria; order Caulobacterales; family Aquidulcibacteraceae; genus Pseudaquidulcibacter. Next base: position 4,769 of record CAZKYS010000101.1, on the reverse strand, counting down.
GCCCAAGGCTTGCGCCAATACCACCTTGGCGGTCAACAATAATCTCTGAATATGGATTGCCAAGTTCATCAATATAATTGCGGGTTTCTTTGGGATCATCGCGATATGCAATGCCGATTATTTTAACCTTGGTTGCGCCCGCCATTTGCAATAATTGCTTATGCTCATCGCGGCATGGGGCGCACCATGATGCAAAGAAGTTTAGAATTAATGGTTGTCCAGATGTATTATCAAGATTAATTGTACCGCCATCTAATGTGCCACCTGAAATTGCGGGTAATGGTTTTCCAATAAGCGGACTTTCATCTTTGGAAACGCGTTTGCCATACATACCCCAAAGAAACATCGCGCCAATTGCAATAAAAATTGCCAAAGGTATAAAGGCGAATAGATTTAACTTCTTCACTTTTGATTTTCCTTTTGACGCAATTCTTCAAGGGTTTCTAAACGCGCATTGGCCTTTTGCGCATTTACAAAACCCATAATTGTAAGTCCAATAATAAGGGCAATCGAAATGCCAAACGCGCTAAAGACATAGCCCGAATGACCGCCCATATTTAAAAAATCAGCAAAGTTTGAAAATTGCGGCTTCATACTAATTTTCCATAATTAGGCGGGTTTCGATTGATGAAATACGCTTTTTAATAATTTCAGTGCGCAAATTCAAAAGCATCAAAAAACCAAAGAATAACATGTATGCCAAACCATTAAATAATAATGGATTTAACAAATCAGGGTGAAGGCTTGAACCACCTTTGCGAATAACTGCCGCGGGTTGATGAAGTGTATTCCACCAAACAACTGAATAACGGATAATTACAATATTAACCGAACCCACAAGCGATAAAATTGCCGCCGCTTTTGCAGCTTTTGTTTGATCCGAAATTGCGCCGCGTAATGCCAAATAACCAAGATAGATGAAAAATAAAACCAAAACCGACGTTAAACGCCCATCCCATTCCCACCATGTCCCCCATGTTGGGCGCCCCCAAATAGAACCAGTAATAAGACAAAGCGCGGTAAAGGCCGCCCCAATTTTTGCACCAACAAAAGCCGCCGAATCCGCCAAATTATGACGCCAAACAAGGAAAACAATACTCGCAATCGCCATCATCGCATAGGCGCCCGTTGCAACCCATGCACTTGGTACATGGATAAACATTATGCGCGCAGTTTCCATTTGCTGATAATCGGCGGGGGCATAAACCAATGCCCAAACATAGCCAATCACCAAACTAACAAATGCCAAAATCCCGAAAATCGGCATTGCGATTTTGGAAAAGCGCATAAAGCGTTCAGGATTGGCAAGGAAATTTATCAAACACTTTCCCCATTTGCTTTTTCCCATTCCATTACCGCCTCGGCATCGCGCGGGGTGATGTCTGGGTAATTAGGGTTGGCTTTTGATGGATCAAAATATTTCCAAGAACGGGCGCACTTAACGCCAGTGGCACGAATAAATTCAACACCAACACCTTTGACATCATCAAGTGTGAATACGCCATTTGGCGCATCGCCTTTGATTAAATCAATGCCTGATGTGATGCATAATTCTGCCAAATCTTCATCCCCCAATGCGCTTTCTATGTCGGCATTGTTTAAATAAACTTTTGGTGCGGCCTCAAGTGATGAGCCAATTTCCTTGGCTGCACGTTTTAATTCAAGCGCACCGGTTACTGCTTTACGCAAAGCGCGAAGTTTTTCCATGCGGCTCAAGGTCGCGTCATTTTCCCATTCTTTTGGAATGTCATTCCAAGTTTGATGGTGAATGCTTGGCAATTCAGGATAAAGCGTTAGCCATGCTTCTTCGGTTGTGAATGGGCAAATTGGTGCAAGCCAGCCAAGGAAAAGGCCAAATAATTCACTTAAAACGCTTTGCGCGGCGCGGCGTTTTTTTGAATTTAATGGGTCACAATAAAGCGTGTCTTTGCGCACATCCACATAAAATGCCGATAGATCCAAATTAGCAAAATCGGCAATCGCTGATAATGCGCGTTTGAAATCAAAATCGGCATATGCGGCACGAACTTCTTTATCAACCTGCGCGGCGCGTGCGAAAACCCATTGTTCAAGGAATGGTAAATCGGCAAAACCAACTTTGTTTTCAGGCTTGAAATCTTTGATAGATGCCAGCATATAGCGAATTGTATTACGCAATTTGCGATAAGTCTCACTTGCTTGGTCCATCATAGTTTTGCCAAGTGCCAATTCTTGGGTGTAATCGGCGGCGGCAAATAGAACGCGCAAAATTTCAATACCGTTCGATTTGGCGATATCTTGTGGCTCCATACCATTGCCCAAAGATTTGGACATTTTGCGGCCTTTATCATCAACGGTGAAACCATGTGTGCGAACCGCTTTATATGGTGCAACACCGCGCGTTGCGCAGCATTCAAGCAATGAAGATTGGAACCAACCGCGATGTTGATCCGTGCCTTCAAGATACATATCGGCAGGGCGCGGAAGTGTATCACGGGTTTCAAGTGTGAATGCGTGGGTTGAACCAGAATCAAACCAAACGTCTAAAATGTCATGTACTTGTTCGTAATCATTGGCATTATATTTATCGCCTAAGAAATCAGATGCAGGGCGGGCATACCATGCGTCCGCGCCTTCTTTTTCCATTGCGCTAATGATGCGTGAATTTACTTCTTCGTCTTTCAAAACTTCGTTTGTTTCTTTGTGAACGAATAATGCAAGTGGAACGCCCCATGCGCGTTGGCGTGAAATAAGCCAATCAGGACGATCTTTAACCATTGTTTCGATACGCGCCTTGTGGCTATCGCCGCCCCAATCAGTTTTATTGATTTCACGCAATGCAACTTGGCGTAAAGTTTCGCCATTAAGCGCATCAACTGGCTTATCCATTGCGATAAACCATTGCGGCGTATTACGGAAAATAATTGGTGCTTTAGAGCGCCAAGAATGTGGATATTGGTGTTTAAGGCGACCCATTGCAAGCAAATTGCCAGTGGCCTTCAAAGCATCCAAAACGCGTGGATTGGCATCACCCTCTTTACCAATATCTTTGGCATTACCTTCGATACGCATAACAAGCGCACCCTCAAACCCTGGGGCTTCTTTTGTAAGGCGGCCTTCTTCATCAACCGTGAATGGGATTTCAGATTGCGGTAGGCCCGATTTCATCCAAACCAAATAATCGTCCGCACCATGCGAAGGTGCAGTATGCACAAAACCAGTACCAGCATCATCGGTTACATGATCACCCGCAAGCATTGGAACGTTAAATTGATAACCACCATTTGCATCAGACCAGTTTTTCAATGGATGCGCACAGATAATGCCTTCAGGGTTTACATCATTGATGCGTGTATATTTTGCCACTTTGGCATTTGCGAAAATGCCCTCTGCCAATGCATCAGCAATAACAATTTTATCGCCAATTGTTGCAAATGGTGTGAATTCCAAACCTTCTTCGATGGCATCAATTGAATAAAGGCCATAGGCAATTTTTGAACTATATGAAATTGCACGGTTTGCAGGAATTGTCCAAGGTGTTGTTGTCCAGATAATTACAAATGCATCATTTGGCCCACCTGAAACAATCGGGAATTTAACCAAAATTGCTGGTGAAACCTTCTCTTGATATTCAACTTCGGCTTCTGCCAATGACGTGCGTTCTACTGGTGACCACATGATTGGTTTTGAGCCACGGAATACAAGGCCGTTTTTAACAACGTTTAAAAATTCGCGTTCAATTACCGCCTCGGCATTATAATTCATGGTAAGGTATGGATTATCCCAATCACCAATTACGCCCATTCGAATACGGTCAGCTTTTTGGATTTCAACCCATTTTTTTGCATATTCGCGGCAGGCTTTACGAAATTCAACCGCAGAGATTTCTTTTTTATCGCGCCCTTTGGCACGGAATTCTTCTTCAACTTTCCATTCAATTGGAAGGCCGTGGCAATCCCACCCTGGGATATAATCAACATCAAAGCCCGCCATTTGTTTAGAGCGAACCATAAAGTCTTTAAGAATATTGTTCAAAGCATGCCCAATATGCATCGCGCCATTGGCATATGGGGGGCCATCATGAAGAACCCATTTAGGGCGCGCTTTTGAGGCTTCACGAATTTTTTTATATTCGGTGGTTGAACCCCAACGTGAAATAATCTCTGCTTCTTTTTGTGGAAGGCCCGCACGCATAGGGAAGGCAGTATCAGGAAGAAAGATAGTTTTTTTATAATCACGTTTATCGGTGGTTTGCGTCACTTTTATACTCTTTTTAAATTCGAATTTATATTGCGCTTAATAATGGTTTTGCGCGTAAAATCAAACAATTTAGGCAAAAATTCAAAAACGCTTGACATGTGATATAAAAGTGATATCATTTTTATATCAACTCAGGAGGGTTTGATGACACAAAATAATACAATAAAGGCAATAAACAGAACACAAGAACGTCAGGGTGCATCTATTCCGGGTGTTCCGTTATTTATAATTTTCCTGGCGGCAATTTTAATTTCAATTTTTATGTTTGTTTCTAAAGGCGATGAAGCATTCATTTTTGTTGGTATAATTGTTCTTGTATTGGGCGTTTTAGGCTTGTCTGGCTTTTATTCTATTCAGCCAAATGAAGCATTTGCACTATTAATGTTTGGCGAATATCAAGGCACAGATAGGGCACAAGGTTTGCGTTGGGTATTTCCGTGGATAACGCGCAAAAAAATCTCTATGCGGGTTCGTAACGTTACTTCTGACACTTTGAAAGTGAATGATAAAGATGGTAATCCAATTGAAAT
>CAZKYS010000100.1:0-8520 GCA_964557085.1 uncultured Caulobacteraceae bacterium | reverse complement strand
GCCGAACAATTTGTCGATGAAGGCCTTTACGGAACAATTCCACAAGCGCTTCAATCCTATATTGATTACGATGCAATAGCCCGTGACCTTGCAATGGACTATGCCCAAATCACAATAGACGGAACTCGCTATATTTACCGATGCGCTTAGGCGCTTCGGTTATTTGTTGATTATACAAAGTTTGAAATGTATTCTTGCCAAATCAAATTTGAAACTACAAACCTGCAATAGGTCCTGAAAGGATAAAATGTTTTTATCTTTGAATTTACTTTGTGATTTATAATTTTAATCTAGGATAAATGAGGCAAATTTGTTTTTAAATTTACTAGATTATATTTTGAAAGTTGGGTTTTATTGTTATGGTTTGTGCATATTGCGGATCGAAGTCTAAACTTTCTCGCGAGCATGTTATTCCTAATTGGTTTCTTAAAATAACAGAAGATCAAAAAGGAAAAACTTTCAACGAACGAGCTCCGCAGAAATTTGTTAAAGATATTGTCGTAAAAGATGTCTGCGAAGTTTGTAATAATGGGGCTTTGTCTGATTTAGACAGTTATGGTAAATCCTTATATGAGCGCCATTTTTTAGATTTTGTCTATCAAGGTGAGACTGTAAAGTTCGAGTATGATTTTCAAAAATTAGTTAAATGGCTGATAAAATGCTCGTATAATTCAAATAGAGCCAATACCAAGGCTGCTACTATTCTGAAAACTTATGCCAAATTCTTAATGTCTGATCTTCCCTTGCCGGAAGGTGTTATAGTGTTTTGCTCATTAAGTGCCCCAACTATTTTGGAGAACGGAAATACGATTCGGCAAGCAAATAGGGACGAGGCAGAGTCTTGCTTGAAACCTTTGTGGTTTAGAGTAGGGAATTTCAGACTGAGCGAAAGCTTTGACCAAAATTATTGCCTCAGGAGTGTGGTCATCAATTCATATAGTTTTTTTATTGCTCTTCCTGAATATTTAAGCAATGACCTAAACTTACGGAGAGCCATTTATTCAAAAATGAATTCCACAAAAACTGTTGGAATCCAATTAAAGAGAACTGGCGAAGCTATTGTAGGCCCTCCAGTTCAAGATGCCTATAATTCTATGGCCGTTCACTTATCGAACAATCCTATCGCCTATAAATTAAAACCGTATTCTCAAATAGACCCATCCGAGCTTACAGTTGGCGAACCTTTGACTTTAATAATAACTAGAGCGCACATCGAAGCAGGGAACTTTGAAGAAATTTTGCTAGATTTATTGACCATTTTGAGCGTGCGAGAAGTCACAAAACGCTTCATTGGTAAGGTTGATATAAGAATAAGCGGTTATGACGAAGATGAAAGGCCTCTGTGGAAAATAAAAGAAGTTGTTAAATTCGTAAGCCGTTTAAATATTGTATTTCCCTATTGGTTGTTAATATTGAAGTATAAATCAGAATGGCTGAAAGTTCTAATTACGTCACTTTGCTGCTCCAATAAAAAATCTATGGGGAATGAGTTGGTAATCGAACAAAAACTTATTATTCGAAATTTGGAGACATGGTTTCTCGCATTGAACGAGCTTTGTGATTCATTTTGCTTTGAGGAAGAAATTGTTCAGGTAGCGAGTAAAGAACTAATCGAATATGTAACTTCAATGCAGCAAACAGGCGTAGTTCGTCTTTAGTAGTTGTAACGTAGGGCTTGATATTTGCATGAATTCTTAATGATAATTCTTGCATTTTTAACCTTTATCCCTTAAATTGGGAATAAAGGAAAATTACATGAGCGCATTAGACGACCTAAAACAGCATTTGAAGCAGGGCGAAGTATATAGACGCGCTGACCTTGTATCATGGTCAAGCGCGGTTGACCGCCATCTAAAACAATTAGTTGAAGACGGTTCATTGGTTAAACTTTCGGGCGGCCTTTATCTTTGCCCAAAACAAACATCATTTGGAATAGCGCCTGCCGATGATGAGACGCTCGTTCGTGCGTTTTTAAAAGATCATCGCTTTATGCTTACATCACCAAATCTATATAATTCTTTGGGGTTAGGCACGACGCAGCTTTATAATGAAACCGTGGTTTACAATCATAAACGCCATGGCGTATTTAAATTGGGTGGACGTAAGTTTCGCTTTGCCATGAAACCTTATTTTCCATCAAAACCAACAGAAGAATTTTTATTGGTTGATGCCGTGAATAACCTATCCCAGTTAGCCGAAGATAGCGAACTGGTATTAAAACAAGTGAGCAAGAAGGCGGCGCAAATGAACAAAGATAAAGTTGCCAATGCCGTGCAGGAATATGGCGGCGTAAAAGCGAAGAAACTCTTTGCCAAATTATTGCAGTAATATTTAGCTATCTAATCTTATTGTTTTATCATTTTATTCAGCCAATATATTTGAAATAATTTCTTGAGATTAGTTAAAGGGTTACTATGGACACTAAAAAAATATTTCGAAGAATAAGTGCAAAATTATTGGAAGATTTTGAAATTTCAAGCGAAATCAATCATCAAGGAAGCAAAGGCACCTTTCGTGAAAATGCTTTAAAAAAGTTCCTGTCCGATGCAAGACTTCCATCGAGGTATGGGTTAGGCTCTGGTGAGATAGTTGGACCTATTCAAAATGTTTCAAAGCAAAGTGACCTAATTATTTTCGACCAATTAGATGGTTTTTCTTTTGTTTACGACGAGGCCACTCAGGTTTACCCAATCGAATGTGTCTTTGGTGTAATTGAAGTGAAATCCACGCTTGATAAAACTGAACTTGTAAAGTCGCTCGAAAATATTAAGTCGGTGAAAAAATTAACTCCTAATGATTCGGTGAGCATTCCAATGGCTGGTGGTTTAAGAATGGCATATAAGCGTCCATTACCATTCGGTGCAATTTTTGCTTATAATTTAGGTGGCAACTCGCTTGATTCCTTGGTTAAGAATTTGAAAGAATGGGAGCAAAGCAATCCCAAAAAATATTGGCCCAATGTTATTGCGGTATTAAATGTTGGCTTAATCTTTCATCGTGGTGGAGGTTTTGAAAGCTTGTTTTCTAATGGAGATATCGAGAACGCTAAATCTTCTGCTTATATTAATTATGGGCAAGATACATTATTTAAATTTTATGCTGCATTATTAGACTTGTGCGCGGGAACAAAATTAGGCGACATAAAGTTAGAGCGCTATTTTGATCCTGCAGAGCAAATCGGACCCTATGTAGTTTCAAATCACAATAGAATTTTAATTGAAGATAAAGACTATGTTTTCAGGCTCACGGAAAGCTTTATTTCAGAAGTTGTGAATTTCTGTAAAGCTCAAGGCAAAATAACTCAAAAGGAATTTTTTATACGTTCTGCAGGAAATATTCCCCAAGGTATGTCTGACGAATACCTAGATACGAAAGTTTTCCTTTATAACCCAGATAATTTAAAGGGAATACATGAGGTGGCAACGCCTTTTAAAAGAACTGGGACAACAGTGACTGCAACAGAACCGTTAATACATCCTAGTACGTATATTGTAGTGGATAATGAGGCTTATTATATCCCTATGTACTATATTTTAGAAGATACGATTGAGGAAATAAAAGGTAAAAAGCGTGACGATTTGTAAGAAAATTAAGCACTGTTTTTTAAAAATCATTTACGTGTATATTTAGTTGTAATTATTTAGCTTTCAAAAGCCGAAGCCATTCGTTCAATTTCTTTATTTGAAATTCCAAATTTGTTTGCGTAGTTTTTCCAGCTTGAAACTACATTCTTCACTTCATTTATGATAGCTTTGGCCTCATCAAGTTTGAGCCCAAAATGTTTTGAAACTTCTAAAGATATTTCTAAATTGCCTTCGGTTTCAACTTCGTTGATAGCTGTACTAAGAGCCCTTGGTTTAATATCAATTGGAACGGGGTTAAGGTCATAGGCAGGTGATAATCGCCAGCCGTTTTTCTCATATAAAAACCCATGATTTCGCAGATGATCATCTGTATTGGCAATCATAATATTAAACACAATTCGTCTCCATAATTGCACACAATCATCATCGGCCTTTGCGCCATATTGCCGAATGACATCTGCAATCTCCATGTAAGACCGGGTTTGATTATCTTCCGCACCTAGCATACTCATTGCCGATAAAAAAGGAATGCGATTTCCATTCTGTCTGTCAAATCTTTGCAAAATTAAAACTGATTTTCCATCGATATTTTCGACCCGAAAATCAGGAGTTGGAATTTGTGCATCACGCGCCATAGTAAGTGCGATTGCTTCCCAAACAGATATATTTATATCATCATCGGGCTTTGGGAATTTAGCAATTGCGAGGGTTCCATCTTTATCAATGATTGAAGCCTTTGGCCTAGCACCGCCCAATGATGAACCGGGCGCAAGCAATAATCTTAAATCTTCCTGTGTTTCTTCATCATTGGCAAAGCGGTTAGCCGCATTCAAAAGCCTCGGTATTTCAATCAATGGCGGAATAGGGTTCACACCATCAGTCGCAAGATATTGACTTCCATTTTCTTCACTAAATCGCAAAGCGCCTTGTCTTGCTCTATCACCAACGCCGAGCAAATAATCTATTTCAAATATAGTTTTGGGCGGTCTGTTTTCATCGCGTGCCGTGCGTCGTTCCATTCTTTGAAAGAGAACGCGCCCCCATCTATCAGGTGCAGAATCACCAAACGCACCAAATATTCTTTGATTGCTTTGCGTGTGAAATGCACCGCGTCCAATTTGTAAAGCGGGCTCAAGTGAAAATCTCCTAGGGTTCGTTAGCCACTCTTTTGAATACTCAAAAGAAGCGGATTCGCGCCCGCGATTTTGCCTTGCCCATAATGTGCCAACAATATGGGGTTGGTCTTCAAGGTCAACTGAAATGCAAATCCTTCGTTCCATTTATTGACCTTCTCTTATTCTTTTCGGCAGCCGTGCAGTATCCAATTGCAAACCAACTTCGTCGCTGCTTATATCCACTAAATTTGCCAGTCTATCGGTTAATCCCAATATAAATATAAGTGTTGCATAAGTTCCCATGGAAACTGTTGGGTCACCATTTTCGGCTTTTCCTAAAGTCGTGCGCGTGATAAAGGCGCGTTCAGCCATAGTTATTGTTGATATACGGCGGCGAAGTCGTGCATCCTTTATGTCGCTACCTAGTTTCAAAAGTGCGCGCTTCACAGGTAATGGTAGTGATGGCGTGGTTCTCATAAACACCTCTTTGTCTATTATAATAGACACAAAATAGTTTAATGTCCACTAATGTGGACAGAATATCCCCAATTGGGGACTTTTAGTCCTCAAATGCAGACAAATAGTTCATTGTTATGAATCGAAAACTTTGATTGCTGGAAATTCGGACATTAAGTATCAGCAAAATTCATATTGACTAAAATCAGAACCTTGATAGGTTTACTTCGGTTCGATTTTACCAAACCTGCTGCCTAGTTAAAAAAATCTATAATTTGTATTCGGCAAACAACCTAATTGTTCGTCGGTGAGTAATGGGCAGACCTGACGATTAAATAGGAGGTTTGCTATGAGCAAATTTGTTCTAATTGAAGAAAATATAGATTCACTAAAATCATTATTGAAAAAAGAATTTCCTCAAATTCAGTCATCACATTTGACTGAAGCAATTGCGCGCGGACTAAATTTCGGTTCAAATGCTGCGATGAAAAAGTTCCTATCTAAGGATAAGACAATCTGCAACCTATTATCCGATTTCAACAAGGATACATTCAAAGATTGGCTATCTGAAAAATCTTATGAGGGAAATTTTGATGTTTCGGACGGTTTATTCGAAAGTATTTTTCTGCCGCCATGGATAATTAGCAATAAAGTCGAAATGCAAAGTGATCATGACAGGATGTGCAGCGATTTTAACATCCCTCTTATAATTATAAAACCCAAGGGAAAAAAGATGGATATTCATTGGGATTGCGCAACATTAAATTATGAATTCGAAACGCAATTGTTAGATAGCCCATACTCGAAATCTATAAGAGAACTGGAAGGAAAATTCGGAAGTAAAAGGGCCTTGTTTGTACCAAGCGTTTTTGTTGGAACCATTTGTTCTGTAAACCGTGAAAACTCAAAATTGGTCGCGGCTGAAATATTTTCAATAATTTCAGATGCGCTAAATTTGATTATTGGCGACCTAAATAAATAGCTTAAAAACTATTGCTACCAAAATAGCAATTGGAGCAGATATTGTGGTGGCTATGGTAATAATTTGAGAAGCCTTGGTATTTCTAGTCGCCTCATTTGCAAATTTTATTTGTTCGGCTAGCAGCTTTGATGTGCTAGCGGCTATTTCATTTGCAGCCTGGTTTAATTGCTTGGTTAGGTATTCTGCGGCTTGGGTAATGACAATTTCAGCATTTTTATTTGCTTCGCTAAAGTGCAGGGCATTCAATGATGATAGCTGTTCTAAGTGCTTTTCAAAGAGTGCATTTATTGCAAATTCATATTTTGCAAGGGTTTCTTCATTTAGGCTTTGGCTTAGAATTTGAGTGTGATTTTCAGTCTTATTTGGAGAAGCCATTTCCTCTTTTGTTTCGTCGATTTTCGGCACTTTGGTTCTTCCCTCAGGCGTTACAATGGCAAGAAAAATTTCATCTAGTTGCTCAAAAATTTTGCCTCGATATTCTTCAAATCTTTGCTTAGAAACTTTCGAAAATTCGTCTGATTTTTTACATTCATTGAATGTCATTTTTAACGCATTTTTCTTAAGCAAATCTGCTTTGATACGGTCAGAATTTGGCTCGCATATTTTGACAATCCCGTGAATTTTTTCGCGGTTATTTTCATAGATTTTGAACTCTTCAAATGGCTTACCAGCAACTTCGATCGGGCCAAAATATTCATTCAGCCACACCACTATTTTTATATCAATAGGTAATTTATTGCAGAGTGTGATAAGGCCATTTATGGTGTCATCGAGCCTGTCGCCACCCGCGATGACGGTATGCATAATAACTTCATTTGAGCTTTTAGTGATTAAATTATCGTTCCCAATTTTGACAAAATATTGAACTAAAGGTTCGAAAGCATCTACGCCAGAATCTAATATTATATCTAGATCTTTGGCAATCGCATTCTCCCAAACTTTGTCGAATGCCTCAAGTTTGAAGTGATGATCTGTGTCCAAAATATCGACGGGCACAACTTTAAAATCTTCAAATTTAGCGAAAGAGTTTTGCGTTTTATCGGCATCATAAGCACAAAATTGACCACCTTTCGACTGAAAATAATCAGCCAAAATTGTGGCAATAAAGGTTTTTCCGACGTCATTTTTAGCCTGCAAAATGAGGTTTAATGAGTTCATTTTCAACGCTCCCATCAATAGACTTCGTCACGATTTTGCAAGGTTGGGCTATGGAAAAATGTGGTGCCTTTTTCCTGGGGAAGCACTTCAGAAGTCTCTTCTGCTAGTCTCGCTGTGACCAATTTTTTGGGTGAATGAAGCGGTTTCAAAAGTTCCAATTCCTTCACATAATAGCAAAATTGCCGATAGGAGATTTCTCCATTTGGGAAGAATCTTTCGTGAATGTCTTTAAGAAATTCACGGGCTTCAATCATGGATTTGATGTCAATAAGCCTTGAATGAAACGCTACTCGAGGACGGATTTTCTGTGCCATTAAATACTCCCTACCTGTCTGAATTTAAGTGGCTTTTGTGCGATATTAAATTCATTCAAAAATACGCACTAAACGACCTAATAAATCTCATTTCCGCAATTAACCGCTATAATCAGCAGTAAAGCAAATTGTTTCAATTATTTGGGGAATCATGTCGAATTCTTAGGAATTTGTGGCAAATTGTAGGGCAAGATGTGTAATGATGGCCATCAAAATGAATTTTGCCACCACATTACTATTCTTACTCGCACTATGTGCTCGACGATTATTTGAGTGCTGAATTTGAATAACAATTTGCCACGAATTGGATTTGTCATGATTAGAGAAAATGTCAAAGATCGCAATAGACCGATAAAGGTTTTGGTATCGGAGCAAGAACGCAATGAATTACTTTCACGTTCGAAAAAGGCGGGAATTCCAGTCTCGACTTTTCTGAGGTCAGCTGGACTTGGATATAGGCCGAAGAGCAAGTTGGATAGTAAGGTCGCTATGGAATTACTACAAGTAAATGGCGACCTTGGGCGTTTGGGCGGATTGTTAAAATTGTGGTTGAGCAAAGCAGATAGTTCTGAGGTTTCAGATATTCGTGCTGTTCTTAAAAAGATTGATAGCACTATGGATGAAATCAGAAGAAAGGCGGCTTCAGTTTGATTGCAAAGCGTGTCACCAAAAAAGTGAACACTTCAAGCATTTCAGTCTTGGCTGGATATATAGTTGGCCTGCCTGAAACTCGGCAGCCACAAGATTGGCCTCCTTTGATAAATTATATAACTGATGCGGTGAGTGATGGTGCAAGAGTTGATTTCGTGCGGGTCACTAATTTGCCAAGCGATGAATTGCGTGACGCAGTTTTGGCAATGATGATTACTCAAGATATGAATACAAAGTCAAAGACCGACAAGACCTATCAC
>CAZKYS010000099.1:0-8570 GCA_964557085.1 uncultured Caulobacteraceae bacterium | reverse complement strand
ACGTTACTTCTGACACTTTGAAAGTGAATGATAAAGATGGTAATCCAATTGAAATTGCTGCAAATGTGGTTTGGCGCGTAAAAGATAGCGCGCAGGCATTATTTGATGTTGATTCTTATGAAAGCTTCTGCCGTATTGAAATTGATACTGCGCTTCGCGATATTGCCGCCCATTATTCTTATGATCATGCCCATGAAGGCGAATTGACTTTGCGTGGTCACGCCGAAGAAGTAGCAGAATTGCTTGGCGAACGCTTGAATGCGCGCCTTGAAGTTGGCGGTATGATGGTTGATGAAGCGCGTATTTCACATCTTGCATACGCCCAAGAAATTGCGGGCGCAATGTTGAAGCGCCAGCAAGCACAGGCGGTTTTGGCGGCGCGCCAATTAATCGTAAATGGTGCGGTTGGAATGGTTGAACAAGCATTGCAACAATTATCAGAACGCGGCGTTGTAAATCTCGATGAAGAACGCAAAGCACAAATGGTTGCAAACCTACTTGTGGTTCTTTGCTCTGATAAAGATGCACAACCTGTTCTTAATACTGGTACAATTTATTAGGTTATAAAATGGCCGCGAAACCTAGAAAGCCTTTCCTATTGCGTATAAGCCCCAAAACAATGGCGGCAGTGGAAAGGCTTGCGGCGTCTGAGCTTCGTTCAACCAATGCACAAATGGAAATACTTATATTAGAAGCGCTAAAAAAACGCGGCATAAGTATCGACACTTCAAATACTGAAGATACTGAAAACTAAGCATTTAATGCATTCATTCAAAAAAAATTAAAACTCCATTAACCAAATCTGCCAAAAGCTTAATTTGTAGTTTTCCCAATGGGCGGAGTGTGACTTGTTCGGTCTGGCAGTAAATTTAGTTCTAATCATAGCCTATATGGGGATTGGCGTCGGTTTAGGTGCCACTGCCTATTATATGTATGATTATTCGATTGTTATTTCTGGCTGCTTGGGCGGAATGTTTATGCTTGGTTGTGGGCTTTTGCATGTTGGGCTTTCACCGCGAAAATCAAAACTATCAAAGCATGAAGCACAAAAAATTGAAAATAAATTCAATGAAATTTCTTCTATCCAAGCCAAACAAGCCGAAGATTTAGAAAAATTCAAAGCCGAAATTTATGATGAAGTTCGCGCGCGTGAAGAAAAAATAACAAGTGAACTTAGGGATATTGCAGTCGGCATATCTGAATTTGCATCACGTATGCAAAAAGCCCAAGCGCAAAAAATTGCCAATCCAGCTGCTGCGCCGCGTCGTTCGGAGCGTAATTTGTTACAAACAGTAAAAGATTCAATCGAAGCAAATCGGGTTGAACTTCATCTGCAACCAATCGTTTCATTGCCACAACGCCGCATTGCTTTTTATGAATGTTACACGCGACTTCGCGATAATTCAGGCAATTTAATTTTGCCCGGCGAGTTTTTGCGTGTAGCAGAGCATTCAGGCTTGGTTGCCGAAATCGACAATATGTTATTGTTAAAATCTGTGCATCTTGCGCGCAAAATGGTGAAACGCGATAAAAGAATTTCTTTATTTTGCAATTTATCGCCAACCTCTTTGGCTGATGAGACTTTCTTTGGGCAATTCATCGATTTCTTGCGCGAGAACCGCGATTTATCAGGCTCTATAATTTTTGAATTAACCCGCGATGCCTTTGATAGATTATCAATGACTGCCGAACGCAATATGGGGCGTTTGTTTGATTTGGGCTTTAGATTTTCAATTGACCGTTGCGATAGTGTTGATCTTGATTTGCGTAAACTTGAACGCATGGGTGTTCGTTATATTAAAATCGCGGGTGAAAGATTGGTTGAACAATTGGTTCGCCAGAATGTTCGCCCAATTACTGGCCTTGCACGTGAATTTGAAGCAGGTGATGTTGCATCATTATTTGCGCGTTATGGCGTTGATTTAATCGCTGACCGCGTTGAGAGTGAGCGCACAATTGTTGAAATCCTTGAACTTGATTTAGGATTTGCCCAAGGCATGTTATTTGGAATGCCAAAGCCAGAAATGGAATATATCCAAGGTGGGGAACAAATCCAAACCCCATTACGACGTCATGTGGCTTAAATAATTACATTTTGGGGCTTTTTGAATTTGCTTAATATTGCTAAATGGCATTATGCAAATAAAAATAATCGACACTCTAGAGCAAATTTCAAATCAATATGACGCAATTTTTTGCGATATTTGGGGCGTAATCCACAATGGACGCGCCCAATTTCCAAATGCACTTATTGCCCTTAAGTCATTTCGTGAATTGGGTAAAAAAGTAATTTTAATTTCTAATTCACCGCGCCCAAGCCCGCATATCCCGCCACAATTGCAAACAATGGATATTGATAATTCGTGCTATGACGCAATTGTTACTTCGGGTGATGCAACGATAATGACGGCACGCGAATATGGGCAATCTGCCTATCGTTTGGGTCCGCCAAAGGATGATATTTTCTTTGATGCAATTGGCGTTGATTATGTTGATATTGAAAAGGCGCAATATATTATTTGCACTGGGCCACGTGATGATTTGAACGAAAGTGCCGAAAGCTATCGTGATGAGTTGGCGCAATTGGTAAAACATAATTTGCCATTCATTTGTGCTAATCCTGATAAAATGGTTCAACATGGCGACAAAATTATCCCATGCGGTGGTGCGCTTGCTGATATATATGAAGAATTGGGCGGCAAAGTTGTAATGGCGGGAAAACCACATTCGCCGATTTATGAAATGGTTTTAAAAGAAGCCACAAAATTATTGGGTTTTACACCTGATAATTCAAAAATTCTTTGTATCGGTGACGGTTTGAAAACCGATGTATTGGGGGCGAATAATCAAAATTATGATTGCCTCTTTATCGCGGATGGTATTCATGCCAATGACATGAAGGATGAAAATGGCCTAAGTGCCACAAAAACCCAAGCATTCTTAGAAAATGCGGGCCTAAAAGCAAAATATGGGATGGAATTCCTAAAATAGGGGGCAAAAATGGCACCAGAGATGTCATTAAGCGAGATTTATTTAATCGCAATGCTAATTATTTTCACCGTGCCATATTTGGTATGGCGTGTTTTTAAAACTGATTATTATGCGCCGCTTGTTGTGGTTCAGATTATTGGTGGCATTTTGCTTGGCCCTGGAATCTTGGGGCATGTTTTTCCGCAATATTATGAATTTGTTTTTAATCCGAAAGTTATTGGCGCTTTAAATGGCGTGGCATGGTGGGCGGTTATGATATTTGTCTTTGTGGCAGGTATCGAACTTGATATTGAAAAAGCATGGGAAAATCGCCGTGAAAGCTCAATTACTGCGGGGCTTGCGCTTGGTGTTCCGTTGATTTTTGGTGCAATTGCCGCATTAATCATGCTTAAAATAAATTCGAATTGGATTGGTGTTAAGGGGAAGGAATGGCAATTCATCCTTGGAATAGGTATGGCCTGCGCTGTTACTGCATTACCAATCTTAGTTTTATTTATGGAAAAACTTGAAATCCTACGTAAGCCAATGGGACAGCGAATTTTAAGATATGCCAGCCTTGATGACATTATGATTTGGGGTGTTTTGGCGATAATCCTTCTTGATTGGAATAGGGTTGGCCGCCAAGCAGGCTATTTGGTAGGTTTTGCAATTGCCGCATATTTAATGCGCAAATTAATGGCAAAAATTCAAGAACAAGACAGATGGTATGTTGCCCTTATTTGGCTTGCTGCAAGTGGTTTTGCCGCCGATTGGTCGGGGCTTCATTATATGGTTGGCGCGTTTTTAGCAGGCGCAATTTTGGATGCCAAATGGTTTAATCAAGAGAAAATGGATATGTTCCGTTCGCACATTTTGCTTGCGATAATGCCTGTATTCTTTTTATCGACAGGGCTTAGGACACAATGGGATGTGGGTGGATTAATGGTATTTGGCGCCGCATTCTTATTATTATTGGCATCAGTAAGTGGGAAACTATTTGGCGTTCAAATTGCGGGTAAAATCCTTAAATGGAAAAAGGGTGAGGCATCGATTATAGGCTGGCTATTGCAAACAAAAGCATTGATCATGATTATTTTTGTAAATATCCTTTTGGATAAACAAATCATCACCAATGAAACTTTTACTGCAACCTTACTTATGGCAGTCATGAGTACGATGTTATCTATTCCGATTGTGAAACCAAAACTAAAAGCAATTGAAGAAAATAATTAATGAAATTATTTCAACATGCCACACAAGCTATTACTGCCGCGATAGGTGCATTTGCCGCGATATTTATTATCGCGATTTCAAGTAAATATTTGGGTCATAATCTTAATATCAATATCGCAATTTTTGCCTCAATTGGTGCAAGTGCGGCATTGGTATTTGGTGCCCCTTTTAGCCCATATTCACAGCCTGCCAATGTAATACTTGGGAATATTATTGCCGCTTCTAGTGGGATTTTAGCCTATAAATTTTTTGGTGATAGCGCACTTGGATTTAGTGTTGCCGTGGGTATGGCAATTTTATTTATGATGCTTGTGGGATTTATGCATCCACCGGGCGGTGGCTTGGCACTCTTGATGGTAACAGCGCATCACTTAGACGTATTATATGTGATGATTGCAGTAATATTAAGCTCTATACTATTGATTATATGTGGAATAATTTATCACAAAAGTCAAAATCATCATTATCCACACGTACACAAACTTTAATTGTTATCAGTAAATTGTAGTTTGTTTGTTGCTTTTACGGGCATAAATAGCTAAGTCACACGGATCTATGAGCAATAAATTACCAGTAACTATTGATGATATACGCGCCGCCCAAAAACTAATTGCGGGGCAAGTATCACGTACGCCATTATCTTATTCTAAAACATTATCCGAAATAACGGGTGCACAGGTTTGGGTTAAGTTTGAAAACTTCCAATTTACGGCATCTTTCAAAGAGCGCGGGGCATTAAATCGCCTTTTGAACCTCAATGAAGATGAAAGAAAACGCGGTGTTATTGCCATGAGCGCGGGAAATCATGCGCAAGGTGTTGCCTATCATGCGGCACGCCTTGGTGTTCCTGCAACAATTGTGATGCCAAATGGCACACCTTTCACAAAGGTTGAACATACAAGACGCCACGGCGCGCGCGTAATTATTCATGGTCAAAGCCTCGTAGAAGCTTCTGATTATGCGCATGAATTATGCGACAAAGAAAATCTTGTTTTCATTCCACCATATGATGATGCGTTGGTGGTTGCAGGGCAGGGCACAATTGGCCTTGAAATGCTTGAAGATTATGCAGATTTAGAATGTCTAATCGTTCCTGTTGGCGGTGGCGGTCTTATTGGTGGTGTGGCAGTTGCTGCAAAAGCAATTAACCCAGCGATTGAAATTGTTGGTGTTGAACCTGCGATGTATCCGTCAATGGATGCGGCGCTTCGCCAAATTAAAGATGTTAAATGCGAAGGCCAAACCATCGCAGAGGGTATTGCCGTTAAATATGTTGGGCAAATTCCAACTGATATCTGCCGCGAGCTTGTAAAAGAAGTTCTTCCAGTTGAAGAAGCCGATATGGAACAGGCAGTAACCCTTTATTGCAATGTTGAAAAAACCGTTGCAGAGGGCGCGGGCGCGGCGGGTCTTGCGGCATTGCTTGCTTATCCTGAAAAATTCTCTGGTAAGAAAATTGGCCTTATTTTGTCGGGCGGAAATATCGATCCACGTCTTTTGGCAAGTGTTCTTACACGTTCATTGGTGCGCGAACAGCGTATCGTTCGTTTAAGAATTGTTGGTGATGACCGCCCTGGTCTTTTGGCGCTTGTATCAAAGACAATTGGTGATTCAGGCGGTAATATTATTGAGGTTGCACATAATCGTCTTGCGCTTGATGTTCCTGCAAAGGGTGCAGAGTTTGACATTATGGTCGAAAGCCGCGATGCATTGCACACACAAGAAATTATAGATGCACTTACGCGAATTGGTTATCCACCGCGCGCATAAATAAAGGTTTTAAAATGTTAAAAAAATTTAGCGCTTTTGCTTTATTATTAGGTTTAGGTTTTGGCATAATTTCATGTTCAAAAAAAGGTGAAATAATTGCTTCGCCTGAGGCTACAAAAAACCTTCAAGATGCTGATAATTTTCTTTTGCAAAATCAGGCGCAAACTGGGGTTTTAACTACAAAAAGTGGCCTTCAATATATGGTCATCAATAAAGGTAAGCCAGATGGTAAATCGCCATCTTATGATTCAATGGTTCGCGTGAATTATGAAGGTAAACTTGCAAATGGCAAAGTTTTTGATTCCTCTTATGAACGCGGCGTTGCCGCTGAATTCAATGTTTCACAATTAATTCCCGCATGGACAGAGGCATTACAATTAATGCGCCCTGGTGATGAATGGACAATTTGGGTTCATCCGAAACTTGGTTATGGCTCTGTTGGTATGCCAATGGGCTGTGGTGATGCCGACAGGCCTTGTGAAATTCCACCAAATTCTTTGCTGATTTTTAAAATGCGCCTTGAATCTGTTGTTGGTGCTGATAGTATTGGCGGTGAAGTTAGTAATGAAATAACTAATTCTATCGATGGCAAAATCCCAGAGGGTGAAATTAAGAATCACTAATAATGCAAAATCAAGCAATTGATATTTTAAAAACTTTAATCGCGTTTGAAACTGTTTCACGCGATTCAAATTTAAAATTAATTGATTGGTTTGAAGAATATTGTGTTTCCTATGGTGCGCGCGCAAAGCGGATTTACAATCAAGATAATAATAAAGCCAATTTAATAATTGCCTTTGGACCCGATATTGATGGCGGCATTGTTTTATCTGGTCATTCTGATGTTGTTCCTATTGATGATCAGATTTGGAATACAAATCCGTTTGAATTAACGCAAATTGGCGATAAATTATTTGGTCGTGGAACAGCCGATATGAAGGCTTTTTCGGCGTGCTTTTTGGCGATGGTTCCAAGGATTGCGCGCGAAAATTTAAAGCGCCCAATTTATTTTGCACTTTCTTATGATGAAGAAGTTGGATGCCTTGGCGCGCCGTCAATGGTTGACGAATTAGCGAATAATTTTCCAAAAATAGATGCCGTAATTGTTGGCGAACCGACAAATATGAAAGTGGTTTCAGCGCATAAATCAATTTCAACTTTCAAAATTGAAATCACAGGACATGAAGCCCATTCAAGTCGCCCCGACCAAGGGGTTTCGGCTATAATGGAGGCAATTGATTTGCTCGCATTCATTAAAGAGCTTTCAAATTCAATTAAAAACCCAAATAGTATTTTTGAACCAGATGGCGCAACTTTAAGCGTTGGGATAATTGAAGGCGGCACAGCGGTAAATATTTTGGCCCATCATTGCCGTTTCTTGTTTGATATTCGTTGCGAACCTGATTTTGATAATTCAATATTGATTGAAAAAATTGCCCAAAAAGTTGCGCAAATTGATGTTGCAATTAAAAAACGTGCACCAAATGGCGGCGCGATAATAACAAGACGGTCAAATACACCGGGCCTTAAATATGAGGCTAATTCTAATTCTGAAAATATCTGTCGCCAAATTACTGGTGATAATGATGTCTTTGGCGTTGCCTATGCCGCAGAAGCAGGATTGTTTCAGCGTGCTGGCTTAAATGCTGTAATATGCGGTCCCGGTTCAATTTTACAAGCACATCAACCAAATGAATTCATTGAAGTAAATGAAATCGCAAAATGCATCAGTTTTTTAGAAAAATTAATAGATAATCATTTTTTATAAACGCTTTTGTGTAAAAATAGCCAAAAATAAAGATTTTGTTCATCTTATTTCTACCTGATGTTAATCCTTCGGGTTTAAATGAATGACAATAATTCATTAGATGGTGTTTGAATGTTCTTTGCAATTGGTGTTGTTTTAGTATTTGCGACGGTTTTCGGTGGCTTCATTGCTGCGGGCGGTCAGCTTGATGCAGTGATTGAAGCTGCGCCAATGGAATTGGTAATTATTCTTGGTTCAGGTGTTGGCGCAATGGTTGTCGGCAATTCCATGGATACGCTAAAAGGCGTGGGCGCAGGCTTTGGTAAAGTTGCAGCTGGGCCAAAATGGAAAAAGCAAGATTACCAAGATTTATTATTATTATTATTTTCACTTACTAAACTAATGAAATCAAAAGGTGTGGTTGCACTTGAAGCGCATATCGAAAAACCACATGACAGCCCAATTTTTTCACGCTATCCAAAAATTGCCAAAGATCACCATGTTACTGACTTGATTTGTGATACTTTGCGCATGATGACCATGAACCTTGATGATCCACATCAGGTTGAAAACAACATGGAAAAGCAATTAGAAAAGCATCACCACGAAGCGCATTCACCCGCACATGCAATTCAAAATCTTGCAGATGGTTTGCCTGCTCTTGGTATTGTTGCGGCGGTTTTGGGTATTATTAAAACAATGGGCGCAATCACAGAACCACCTGCGGTTTTGGGTGGTATGATTGGTCACGCATTGGTTGGAACATTTTTGGGCGTTTTCGTTGCATATGGTTTGGTTGCGCCAATAGCGGCAAGATTAGGTTCAATTGTCGATGAAGAAGGTCAGTTTT
>CAZKYS010000098.1:0-8588 GCA_964557085.1 uncultured Caulobacteraceae bacterium | reverse complement strand
TTTTTGGTAGCCGAACTTGCGGAGCCTTTCCGCGCTGGTCTTGCATTAATCGCGGCGTCTGCATTGGGCCGTGCGGTTCAAGTTCAATTAATGGCCTTCACTTCATCTGATAGTGCTACACAACCAAGCAAATTGGATGCAACAACTTCAATGATTGTTGGCGCTGCTATTGGCGCGGGCGCATTATTATTGCCAAATATCACTGGTGGTTCTGGTGGTTTGCTTTTGACCTTTGGCGGTTTCCTTCGCACAATCATTGGCGCGTTGGTTGGCCTAAGCATTTCTGCGGCTTTATTCTTTAGCCTAACAAAATGCCGCCATCATCTTGATAATATCAATGTAAAAGAAGCATTGGGTCTTGTTATCGAACTTGGTGCATTGTTCGGCATCGTTGCGATGATGCCTTTCCCTGGCGAATAATTATAATTGTGAATAATTATCAATGAAATCCCCGTGTATTCAGGTTTGCTTTTTAAATCCTGACACGGGGCTTTGCCTTGGTTGCAATCGATCCATCGAAGAAATTGAATATTGGACGCGCTATAATGACAAAAAGCGCGATGAAATAATGGCGCAATTACCAAGCCGTAAGAACGAATTCATAAAGAAATAATTCGCAATTTTTTGTGGTTTGAAGTCATAAAGTTTCGCGCTATAAACGCGCTATGAAAAAAGCATATATCAAAGCCACTGGCCTTTACACCCCACCCAATCAAGTCACTAATGAAGAATTGGTCAGCGCGTTTAACGCTTATGTTGACCTTTTCAACGCCGAAAATGCCGATAAAATTGAAAAAGGTGAAATTGCCGCACTTGGGCATTCATCGGTTGAATTTGTTGAAAAAGCATCGGGAATAAAATCACGCTATGTGGTTGCCAAAGATGGTCTTTTAGATCCTACTATTATGACGCCAAGAATGGCAGAACGCCCAAATGAAGAAATTTCAATCTTGGCAGAAATTGGCAAGAATGCAGTTCTTGATTGCTTAAAAGCTGCGGGTCGCGATGCAAAGGATGTTGATTGCATTATTTGCGCGGCATCAAATATGCAACGTGCATATCCTGCAATTGCCATTGAAATTCAAAAAGAAATTGGAATGCGCGATGGCACATTTGGTTTTGATATGAATGTTGCCTGTTCAAGCGCAACATTTGGCATAAAAGTTGCCGCCGAAATGATAAAATCTGGTGCGATTAAATCGGCCTTAGTGGTTAATCCTGAAATATGTTCTGGTCACTTAAATTTCAAAGACCGCGATAGTCATTTCATTTTTGGCGATGTTGCAACCGCAATCCTAATCGAAGATGAAGGCGAATTTGAAATTCTTGATACTGTCGCTGTAACTGAATTTAGCAATAATATTCGTAATAATTTTGGCTTCCTAAACCGTTTTAGCCCCGAAGGAATTGGCGCACCCGATAAATTATTCGTTCAAGAAGGGCGCAAAGTTTTCAAAGAAGTTGTACCAATGGTTGGCGCGCTTATTAATGAGCGATTGGCAGCACAAAATATCCCATCCGAAAATGTGCGCCGCCTTTGGTTACATCAGGCAAATGCCAATATGAACCGCCTTATTAGCGCGCGCGTTTTAGGGCATGAAGCAAGCCCCGATGAAAGCCCAACAATTTTAGACACTTATGCAAATACATCATCGGCGGGTTCAATTATTTCCTTCAATAAGCACAATAAAGATTTAGAATCAGGTGATATTGGGGTAATCTGTTCCTTCGGGGCAGGCTATTCAGCAGGATGCGTAACCTTGCAAAAGGTATAAAATGTTTGATTTAATTGTAAAAAATGGAACTTTGGTCAATCATAACGGCATTGGCTTTGGTGATATTGGTATAAAAAATGGCAAAATTACCGCCATTGGTGATTTAAAAGCCAAAAGTGCGGATAAAGTAATTGATGCAACTGGCTTACACATCCTTCCTGGCCTAATTGATTCACAAGTTCATTTTCGTGAACCCGGCCTTGAGCATAAAGAAGATTTGGAAACTGGTGCAAATGCCGCTGTCTTGGGCGGTATTTGTTCGGTGTTTGAAATGCCAAACACAAATCCAACAACGTCAACCAATGAATGCCTTGCCGATAAAGTAAGCCGTGCAACGGGGCGCATGTCATGCGACTTTGCATTTTATGCGGGTGCAACCAATGACAATATCGACAATCTTGCCGAACTTGAACGCCAAAATGGCTGCGCAGGTATTAAAGTTTTCATGGGTTCATCAACGGGCAATTTACTTGTGAAGGATGATGAAAATGTTGGGCGCATTCTTTCAAAAATAAATCGGCGCGCGGCCTTCCATTCAGAAGATGAATTCATTCTTGAAGAAGAAAAAAAATATGTGCGCGCATGTGATCCAAGTTCACATTATGAAGCACGCTCGGCACGGGCCGCATTATCTTGTACAACCCGCCTTGTAAATTTGGCGCGCAAATTCAAAAAGCGTATCCATGTGCTTCATGTTTCAACCAAAGATGAAATGGAATTTTTAGCGGCGCATAAGGATTTGGTGTCAATTGAAGTATTGCCAAATCATTTGGCTTTTTATGGCCCCGATATTTATCATAAAATTGGAACCTACGCCCAACAAAACCCGCCAATTCGTGAAAAGCACCATAATGATGCATTATGGGTGGCAATTCAAAATGGCCTTGTTGATGTTATGGGTTCGGACCACGCGCCACATACAATTGAAGAAAAATCAAAGCCCTACCCTGCCTCACCATCTGGAACACCTGGGGTGCAGACAATGTTGCCATTCATGCTTGATGCGGTTTCAAAAGGCCACCTAAGCCTATTGCGTGTTGTTGATTTATTGGCGCATGGGCCAAATCGTGTGTTCAATATTGCCAATAAAGGGCGCATGGCAATTGGCTATGATGGTGATTTAACAATTGTTGATTTGAAAAAACAAGTGACAATCACCAATGAAATTATCGCCTCCAAAAGCCAATGGACACCATTTGAAGGCGAAACATTAAATGGCTTCCCTACGCATACAATTGTGCGCGGTGAAATTGTTATGACAAATGGGGAAATTATTGCTAAAGGTCGTGGAAAACCTATTAAATTTCAAGAGAATATTCAATAATAATGCGCCCAACACCTTATGTAAGCCCAACAAAAATTGACATTGAAACCCGCGCTGATGGCGCATTAATTCTTACTAATCCGCACCCTTTGCAAATGGCATTTGACAATGTCTGTGCCCCCCTTGCCCATTGGGCAAATGAAACGCCTGATAATATTTGGCTTTGCGGCGTTGAAAATAGTGAGTGGCAAAAAATCACCTATGAAAAAGGTTGGCAAATTGTTCAAAACCTTGCTGCAAATTTGCAAAAAACCTTGGCGCGTGGTTCAATTGTTGCCATTGCATCAAATAATTCTTTAACCCACGCATTCCTTACTTATGCATTGCCATTAATCGGTTGTGTGCCCGCCCCAATCACACCCGCTTATTCTTTAAAGGCATCTGACCCACGCAGATTACGCGGTGCAATCGAAGTTTTGGGCGCAAAAGCAATTTATTTTGAAGGCGAAAATTTCGCCCGCGCCCTTGATTGGGTAAAAGATGATGGCTTGGTGATTTTAACCAATAAATTAGGCGGCAAAGGTGATTTGCCACTTGATAATATTTCTGAATTGCCATTCGATGGCGATGGCGCAATCGCCAAAATAAACCCACAGGATTTGTGCAAAGTTCTTTTAACCTCTGGCTCAACGGGTGTGCCAAAGGCGGTTGCGATTACGCATTTTAATTTATCGCAAAATGCGGCACAAATACGCTCAACATTTGATCCAATCAAAGAAGCGCAAATCTGGCCTGATGGAATTGTGATGATTAATCATCTTCCTTGGTCACATTCATTGGGCGGAAATGCAATATTGCACATGATAACCCATTCGGGCGCAAATCTGTGGATTGATGAAGGTTCTCCAACCCCTGATGGTATTAAAAAATCAGTTGAAGCAATCAAATTAGTGAAACCAAATTATCACAATACTGTTCCACTTGGCTGGTCACTTCTTGCCAATGAGCTTGAGCAGGATGAAGATTTGGCGCGCGCCTTGTTTGAAAATCTTGTAATAATGCAATATGGCGGCGCAGCTTTAACCCAAGATTTATATGAAAGATTACAAACACTTGCGCGTAAATATTGCGGCGATACAATAAGTTTTGCGGCAGGGTATGGCGCAACCGAAACCGGCCCAACTGCGTGCAATATTCATTGGCCTAATACGATTATGGGGTTGGTTGGCCTTCCCGTCCCCGGCGTAATTATGAAATTATTGCCGCATAATGATAAATTGGAGGCGCGTGTTAAAGGCCCTGCAATCACGCCATATTATCTAAATAACGAACAAAAAACCCAAGAAGCATTCGACGAAGAAGACTTTTATATTCTTGGCGATGCATTGGCATTTTATGATGCGCAAAAACCCGAACTTGGTTTGAAATTTAATGGGCGTTTGTCAGAAGAATTTAAAATGCTTAATGGCTCATTCGTTCAAGTTTCTTCAATCCGTCTTGGCATAATTAATGCCTGTGATGGTTTGGTTTCTGATGCGGTGATTTGCGGCGAAGGAATGGAAAAATTGGGGGCACTAATTTTCCTAAATCTTGCCAATTGCCAAAAATCCATAAGCGAACCACTTGGCTTAAGAGATTTGGCGCAAAATCACGAAATCATTGGCAAAATTAAAAATAATCTGGCAAAATTATTTGATGGCAAATCGGCAACCCAAAAAGTCACAAACTTTGTAATCTTGCCAAGCCCACCAAGCATAGAAGAAGGCGAAATCACCGATAAAGGCTATTTAAACCAAGGTCGGTGCCGAGAATATCGCGCAGAATTTGTAAAACAATTATACAGCAAACAAGCAATTGAAATTTTCGAGGGATAGATGACAAAAACTGGTGCGGACATATTGGTTCAAACTTTGGCGCAAAATGGTGTTACACATTGTTTTGCAAACCCTGGCACATCTGAAATGCACCTTGTCCAAGCTTTAGAGCGTGAACCACGTATCAAAAGCGTTTTGTGCCTGTTTGAAGGGGTTGCAACCGGTGCAGCCGACGGTTTTGCCCGCATTGCAAATCGCCCCGCAATGACCTTGCTTCATCTTGGTGCAGGTTATGGCAATGGGATTGCAAATATTCATAATGCGATGAAGGGTAATGTGCCGATGATTAATGTCATTGGCGATCATGCAACTTATCACCGCAAATTTGATGCGCCCCTTACATGTGATTTAGAAACCCTTATCAAACCCCATTCAAAACATATTTGCATTGTTGAAAGCGCAGATATTGCAGGTCAAATTGCAAGCGAGGCGTTTGAAGCCACAAATAATTACCCAAAAGCGCCCGTTTCAATAATATTACCCGCTGATAGCGCATGGAATAGTGCAACAATTGAAGGCAAAAAAGCAAACCCACACATACCAAGTTTGATTGAAGGCGAACGAATTGATGATTGCGTTTTAGCAATCAAAAAAGCCCAAAAGCCAGTAATTTTAATCGGCGGTGATGCATTATTTGATGATGCAGCACTTGAAAATATGGCACGTTTAAAAGCAGCAGGTATAAGGGTTTTAATCGATACTTTCCCTGCGCGCCAAAAACGTGGGGCACAAATCTTTGCACCCGATAAAATGCAATATTTTGGCGAAATGGCGCTTGAAGATTTAAAAGGCGTTGATTTAATGGTCATCGCGGGAACTCAAATCCCCGTTGCCTTCTTTGCATATCCAAACCGTCCATCGGTTTTGGTTCCCGAAGGCTGCCAGACTTTGCAATTAACTGAAAAATACGAAAATACTATTGAGGCTTTGGCACAATTAGTTGGCGCGCTTGATGCACCCCCTGCCTCTAATTTGCCAGCGGCAAAACCAATATCAAAGCCAGAGGGTAAATTGAATGCCTTTGCATGTGCGCAATCACTGGCGCGCTTAATGCCTGAAAATTCGGTTATTTCTGATGATGCAGTAACATCAGGCTTGCCGCATTATATTGCCCTTCAGGGCGCAGCTTCCCATGATTGGCTATGCTTAACGGGCGGTGCGATTGGTCAAGGGCTTCCTGTGGCACTTGGTGCGCAAATGGCGGATATGTCGCGCAAGGTTTTTGCGCTTTCTGGCGATGGCGCTGGCATGTATTGCATCCAAAGCCTCTGGACTATGGCGCGCGAAAAACTACCGATTGTTAATATTATTTTTGCCAATCGTAATTATCGCATTTTAAACATCGAAATGGCGCGCACTGGCGCATCAAATAGCGGTGAACCAAGCCAAATGCTAAGCCTTGAAAATCCGAACCTTGATTATGTAAAAATTGCGCAAGGTATGGGAATTAAGGCCATTAGTGCTACAAATTGTGAAGAATTTGATGCCGCATTAGAGAATGCAATTAATTCCAATGAGCCGTGGCTTATTGAGGCAATTATCTAATCATCATCTTTTGGCGCATTTACAAGCCAATTAACAAAAATTGCGATTATAAAAAATGCTGATGACCCAATAATGGCGCGGAATGCACGCGCTTCATGTGCGTCAGCACCAATTTTAAGCCATGTTTGCGGTGCAAATAACATTTTATCATAAGAGAATGAAGTAAGCCAAATCATGGTCGCCAAAGAGCCAATAATTGCCGCGATAAAGCGGTATGAATAATATGGTTTTATATCATTTTGCGAAACAATAAATTCATTACGTGCACCCAATAATAGTATGAAAACCATAATCAATGAAATGGCAATTTCCCACGCAATGCCTTTTACAAGACATAATATAGCGCCAATGAATATTAATATTAATGCCTGCTTTAAAGCGGGTTTGCTTTCACGCCATAGGAAATTCGCGCTAAGCATTAATGCGATGCCAGTGATTGCCGATAGGAAATGCGCCGCCTCTATTAATATTGGGTCTAATATAGCCTCTATTCTAATCATGCGCGCACTAGGGTTTGGAAGTGCGGATGCGCCAATCAATAAATAGCCACAGATAAACACTAATATTGCTAAAATCTGCGGTGCAACATCAATTGCGACCAAACCTATTTTCTTTGCCGCCCGTGCCGCAGGTTTTGCAACTGGCGTTGCATGATGAAGCCCAAGGATTATGGTGGCGCCAACAAGCGGAATAATATTATAAATCAAGCGATAAACTAAAAGAGCAACTGCCGCCCCTGGGATATTTTGTGAATTGGGTGCAAGCTTCAAAATTGCCGCCTCAAACACACCAAGGCCACCTGGCGCACCCGATAAAGCACCCAATAGGCCTGCCAAAATAAATACCGCCAAAAACGCGGGGAAATTCCATCCACCATGCGCGGGTAATAACATATATAAACAAAGCGCCGCGCCAATTTTGTCAAATAATAAAATGATTAAATGTTTGGCAGCGATTTTTGTATCGGGCTTATATAATTTTGCACTTCCCCATTTTATAAATGCGCCGCCATAATCACAAAAATATAACCATATTGCAGCAGGAATAATGGCAATAATTGCCAATATCCACCAAAACCCCGCATTAAATGGTGAATGACGCGCAATTTCAGGTGCACCAAGCATTAAACCAATTGCCGCCGCACTTAATGCGCCAATTTGAACCCCAACACCAGTTGACATGGATAATGCGCCAATTTCGGCATTATTTAATCCCCAACGGGAATAAAGCCTTGAACGCGCAGTTGATGCAATGGCCCATGAATAACCCAATGTCTTTGCAAGCGAATAAGATGCGACTGATGCACGAAGTGTACGCCATATTATCAATTGCTTACCAAGCATTGAAAGACAAAATCTGTCGCTTAATGATAATGCACCATAAGAAATTATCGCACCTAAAATTGCCAATAATGTATTCGAAATTCTTACGCCATCAAATGCAATTGCAATATCCGAAAGCGCGAATTGATTAAGCTCCTTATTTATCAACCGCAAAGCAAGCAAGAAGATTATTAAAGATGAAAAGGTCGTGATTTTTGGATTAGAAGTAAGAAAATTTACAATCGCGCGTCCACGGTCAAACAAATCACCAATAAGTTTAAATATCAGATTGGGTTTCTTTTCTTGCAAATTTTGCCCCTTTATAATTAGGCAGCAAGCTCGCCGCGAACCCTTGGCTTAAATAAATCACGCATAAGGCCGCGTCCAAAAACGCTTAAAGCACGGTTTTCATTAATTTCGCGCTTTGCGGCAATTCGTGCAAAGCCATCAAAATCACAAATTATTTTACGTGCATTTTCAGGTCGATGGCAAATTATTATTGCATCATAATTATTTATATCAAAATTAGAGCTTATAAAAATGTCCTCGTCGCAAATCCATAAAATGCGGCTTGCATCATTTTCTTTGTGATCGCCATTAAGTGCAAATGATAGGGTTGGAAATTGACGTGCCAAAAGTGCAATATGTGATGCCGCGCCAACACCTGCAATTTCAATAATATCACTATTAGATAGATTTATAACTTTCATTACTTCTGAAAGCATTGACCAACATAGACGCTCATTATTAACACCCGCCATTTTAACAAGGGAGTTGCAGATGTTATTTTGGTTTGCGACCTTTAAAT
>CAZKYS010000097.1:1183-8638 GCA_964557085.1 uncultured Caulobacteraceae bacterium | reverse complement strand
GTGGCCCAAGCGAAGCGTCACAAACCTCCACCTACGGTGGAGGTCATGACTTTTATTTGTTTTTATTATTCAAATTGCTTAGAAAGCGGCGAAGCCACGAAGGTGGCAAATTGAAATTACATTGGATCTGGCGCAATCATTTTTTCTGGGCGAACGATTGCATCGAAATCATCTGCTGGAACGCCAAGATTAATCGCTTCTTCGCGTAATGTTGTGCCGTTTTTGTGGGCGGTTTTGGCAACTTTTGCCGCTAAATCATAGCCATATTTTTCTTTTAATGGCGTTACCAGCATCAAAGAATTGGCAAGGCCGCGTGCGATATTGTCAAGACGTGGCTCGATACCGACAACGCAATTATCGGTGAATGACACCGCCGCATCGGCAAGTAATTGCACAGATTGCAAGAAATTATATGCCATCATTGGGTTAAACACGTTCAATTCAAAATGCCCTTGCGAACCCGCAAATGCAATTGCCGCATTATTGCCTGCAATATGCGCGGCAACTTGTGTCAAAGCCTCCGATTGGGTTGGGTTTACTTTGCCTGGCATGATTGATGAGCCAGGTTCATTTTCAGGCAATGCAAGCTCACCAAGGCCAGAACGTGGGCCAGAACCCAAAAAGCGAATATCATTTGCAATTTTAAAGCATGCCATCGCAACAGTTGTAATTGCGCCATGCGTAAATACCATTGCATCATGCGCCGCCAAAGCTTCAAATTTGTTTGGTGCTGATGTGAATGGAAGATTGGTAAGTGCCGCAATTTCCGCCGCAACCGCCTCCGCAAAGCCTGCAGGGGATGCAAGGCCGGTTCCAACCGCCGTGCCGCCTTGTGCCAATTCCATCAACATTGGCAAAGTCATTTCAAGGCGTTTGATGCCATTTTCAACTTGTTGTGCATAGCCCGAAAATTCTTGACCCAATGTTACAGGGGTTGCATCCTGTGTGTGGGTGCGGCCAATTTTTATAATATCTTTCCACTCTTTAGCTTTAGCATCCAATGCGCCGTGCAAATGTTTCAACGCGGGAATAAGTTTGTTGGCAACTTCATACGCACAGGCAACATGCATAGCGGTTGGGAAAGTGTCATTCGAGCTTTGCGACATATTCACATGATCATTCGGGTGAACTGGCTTTTTGCTGCCCATTTCGCCGCCAAGCATTTCGATTGCGCGGTTTGAAATAACCTCATTGGCATTCATATTTGATTGCGTGCCAGAGCCTGTTTGCCAAACCACCAATGGGAAATGATCGTTTAATTTTCCATCGATAACTTCTTCGGCAGCTTTAACAATTATTTCACCCAAATCTTTAGGCATTTTGCCAAGTTTCATATTGGTGATAGCGGCTGCTTTTTTAACAATTCCCAACGCGCGCACGATTGCAGTAGGCTGCTTTTCCCAACCAATTTTAAAATTGCCAAGTGATCTTTGTGCCTGTGCGCCCCAATATTTGCTTGAATCAACTTCGATTGGGCCAAAAGTATCGGTTTCAGTGCGTGTTTTCATGTTTTTCCCCAAAAATAATTAAATGGGATATAAAACGCTATGCATGATTTGAAAAGCAAATATGCCATCGACTTTGGGATTAAATTTTTATAATTGTATAATTTTATTGCTATAGGTGTTTCAATGCATAGGCGTGATTTATTAGGGGCGTTTTGCGCTTTATTTGCAAGTAAAGCTTATGCAATGGAAAATAAGTTTTCCAAACGCTTTCTTCAAATCTGGCACGAGATGGATAAAAAATATTGTTATTTTAATGAAAATAACATTGATTGGAACATAGCAAAGCAATTCTATTTACCCATTGCCCAAAGCTGTAAAAGTGAAAGCGAATTTATTGATTTAATTGATGCTTTAATGCGCGAAACAATGGATTCGCATACGCATATTCATAATGCCAATGATGGTGCGCCAAGATGGCCCCCTTATGATTTATACGTCGAGGATGAATTTGGTCATTGTATTATTCATGCGGTTCACGAATATTCGGCAGCAAAGCAATCTGACCTTATGATGGGTGATAGTATTTTGGAAATTAATGATGTTCCAATTTATGATATTGCGCGAAAACTCAAACCAAAATCACTTGTAAAATCCGATAAAAACGCATTGAATTATTTATTGAACCTTGCGGCAAGCGGAAATCGGGGGCGTGAGCGTAAAATCAAATATCTGAATAAATCGGGAGAAATAAAAACAGTAAATCTGGCGCTTTATAAGGGCGACTTCCCGCCTGATTTTGAATCAAAAATGCTTGATAATAATATTGGCTATATTGCAATTCATACTTTTAGTAATGATGCGAAAATCGTTGAACAATTTGATGGGGCGCTTGAAACATATAAAAATGCGCGCGGTCTTATTATTGATGTACGCTATAATGGCGGCGGTGATACGGCAATTGCAAGACCAATTATGGGGCGTTTTCTTAAAGAGAGAAAGCCATATGCAAAAATGGCAAAGCGTAAAGGCGCAGGGCTTGGTGAAAAATGGACGGAATATGTCGAACCACGCGGCCCATTCACTTTTGAAAAACCTGTTGTGATTTTGTGCAATCACTGGTCGGCAAGCATGGCAGAAGGTTTTCCCATGGGAATGCGCGCAATTTGCGGCGCAAAAGTAATTGGCACAAGAATGATGGGGCTTGGTGCAGCAGTCTATTCAAGCAAAGTAGGCAAGATTGATTTCCAATATAGCGCAGAGCCTGTTTATGACATTAATGATAAGCCGCGTAATAATTTCAACCCCAATATAGTTTTGGATGATGCTGACGATTATGTAATGACGGCACTAAAATTACTAAATGGATAAATTTATATTTCATTGCCATATTTTGAACTTAATATATCAATATTTCATAATAAGTGAAAAATTGGAAAGTTCATGAAAAATAATATATTTAAAAGCGCTTTTATTGCATCATTGATTTCGGCTTCATGTGTTTGCCTTGCTAATGCACAGCCAACATATGAAGAAGACATGGCGCGCCAACGTGCAGAATGGCAGAGAAATCAAGATGCCTATCAACATCAGATTGATGAACAAAATGCTGCTGAAGATGAATATTATCGTAATGAAGAACAAAGATATTCATTGCCACAAATTCAATATTCAAAAAACCATTTTGCAATTGCAACCAATAAAAATTATAATGAAGTATGGGCAAGTTGGAACCATCCAAACGAAAATGCCGCAAAAAATGCCGCTTTAAAAGCTTGTAAAAATGCTACGAAAAGTGATTGCAATATTTTTTATTCTGCTTGGAATAGTTCTGTTGCGGTTGCACGTGCACCTGATGGCTTTTTTGATGCCGGTTGGGGAAGAACACCTGCAGAAGCACAAGAGGCCGCATTAAAATTTTGCGCAAGTGAATATTGCACGATTTATAAGACCTATGATTTCCCGGGTAAGCCAGTTACAAATAAATGGATTACACCCCAAAGAACCAGCGGGATAGATGATGAGTTTCCAAATAATCCGACACCACATATTTTTACGATTGCCGTCAAACCCAAAGAAAATGCGCCCTTCGACATTACAATGAAAACATGGTTTGGAAGCGGCTATAGGGATTTTGAAACTGGCAAAAAGCAATTACTTGAACTTTGCAAGTCAAAAACCAATTATGAGTGTGAGGTTATGTCAGTTTCAAGCAATTCAATGACTGGCTTTTATCTTAATGAGAACACTGGTTCTGTGCGTTATATTTTTGGTGCAAATTCTTCAATTGTTGAAAATATGATGGATGAAGATTGCGCGAAAAATAATTCTAAATGTCATATATTTGATACGATTGACCCACACTCTGTAACAATAAAAGAATTTAATCGCAACCCACGTAAAATTCGTGGCTATCTTGCATATTCTGTAAGCCAACAGACCAATAATAAAGAGCGTAAATTAATTGTTTCATTGGGAAATAATAGTTTGGAAAAAGCGATTTCAAATGCACAAAATATTTGTATGCTACAATCGAATACTTCTTGCACAGTTGAAAAAGATGTCGATGATGGCACTTATGTTTATTTTGGTATTTATTATACGCCAAAAAGAAATGTGAGTTGGTTTTTTGGTTCAAGCGAAGAAGGAATTGAAAACTACGCCAACAATAATTGCAAAAATTGTGAAAAAATAGCGATTATTGATGCACGTGAAAACGGAACAAGAAGCTTTAATTTACACAATTAAATTATTTAGTTTTTGGTTTTGGCTTTTTCTTTTCAGGGATAGAAGCCGCCATTTCATAGCATATTTGACGTAGGCCAATATCATCTATCTTGTCTTCTTCGATTACATAATAAAGCTTTGATTCAGGGTATGCGTGATCTTTTTCGCATGTTTCTTCAAGCACTAATGATTGTTGCAATGGTTTTATCAAAAGGCGATTATCGCAAATGAAGCCAACAACTTTACCATCACAATAAAAACCATATTCACCAAACATTGGCCTTGAACTAAAACGTTCTTGCCCCATTACATTTGTTATATATTGTGCAAACTCTTTTGATGTTGCCATTTTTTGCTTCCTTGTAATGTTTATAATTATATGACATTTGCAATCTTCAAAGGCCAAAATTTTGCAAATATTATTACTTAAACTGATTATTGTCCCAATGTTTTTATTGCTTATTAGTTTGATAAGCAAGAAGTTTGGCGCATTTTATGGTGGGATTGTAAGTGGCCTTCCTGCGGTTGCAGGGCCTATTATTTATGTATTGGGCCTTGAAAATGGTAATAATTTTGCCGCCACCGCCTGTTATTCAGCATTATATGGGCTTTCAGGATTTATGGCGTTTGGGGTTTCATATTCTTGGGCTGCGCGAAAATTTAACTGGATAATATGCCTTCTAATAGCACTAGTTTCATGGGCACTAATGGTGGCCTTAATGATGAATGCGCCGCACGATTTAAGGGTTGCATCATTTGTTACGATATTTTCGTTGATTTTTGCCAAATTTGCCCTGCCACAAAAAAATGGCGGCGCAGTTCCCGCCCCACTTAATCTTTATATACGCCTTATTTCAGGTGCTATATTAACGCTTTTGGTTTCAAAAATCGCAAGTCAAACAACAGGAATAATCGCAGGTTTTGCCGCAGTATTTCCAGTGTTTGGAATTATCCTTATGTCAGAGACACACCGTAATGATGGCGTGCAAGAATGTGCCAATTTATTCCATGGTTGGATTATTGGCCTGATTTCTTTTGCCATCTTTTTTGTGGCTTTGCCATTATTATTGGCAAAATTTCAATTAGGCATAAGCTTCTTTTTTGCCACAATAATTTGCTTATTTGCGCAAAGCCTTGTGATGATAATTAATCACAAACACGCTTCTTAGCCGCTTTATATTCGTTTTCTAACCTATCAACAATTTTAGCAATTGGTTCGATTGATTTTACCGCGCCAATACCTTGGCCTGCGCCCCAAATATCTTTCCATGCTTTTGCGCCCGATGTTGCGGCGCCAAAGTCCATTTTTGATTTATCGGCTTCGGGCAAATTATCGGCATCCATACCAGCGGCAATGATTGATGGTTTAAGATAATTGCCATGAATGCCCGTAAAATAATTTGAATAGACAATATCGGACGCACCAGAATCAACAATCATTTGCTTATAGCCATCAACTGCATTAGCCTCATCAGAGGCAATAAAGGCCGAACCAATATAGCCAAAATCCGCGCCCATTGCTTGCGCCGCCAAAACCGCGCCACCTGTTGCAATTGCACCAGATAAAGCAAGTGGACCATCAAAAAATTCACGGATTTCCTGAATTAACGCAAAAGGTGATAATGGCCCCGCATGTCCGCCCGCGCCCGCCGCAACCGCGATAAGGCCATCTGCGCCTTTTGAAAGCGCAGATTTTGCATGGCGCACATTGATAATATCATGGAAAACAATTCCGCCATAAGAATGAATGGCATCATTAACCATGGGCACTGCACCAAGCGATGTAATCACAATCGGAACCTTGAATTTGATACATGCTTCAACATCATGTTGAAGGCGCGCATTTGAATTGTGAACAATCTGATTAACAGCAAATGGTGCAGATGGCCTATCGGGGTTTTTGGCATCATATTCGGCAAGTTCATTGGTGATTTCATCAAGCCATGCATGTAACAATTCAGGCGGGCGCGCATTAAGCGCAGGGAAAGAGCCAACAATTCCCGCTTTACACTGTGCGATAACCATTTTCGGGTTTGAAATGATAAACATTGGCGATGCAATTACAGGTAATCGCAAATTTTCAAGAACTTTAGGAACAGACATTTACCAACCTTATGAAATTATGTATTTATAAAATATGGCACATTCAACAAATTATACAAATACATTAATCACGGTTGCAGGTGATTATAAGCATGACCATGCAATAATTGCCAAAGAAGGCACAATTGGCGCATTACAATTAGATTTGATTACAAAAAAACCATATCAAATAACTTCAGATGACTTATTGTTTTCAATCCATGCCGCACGCAATAATTTGGATGAAAATGATGCCAATCAAAGAATTCAATTTTTTGCCAAACCAATGGCGTGCCTTCGTGCATCGCCTTTGGTTAAAACCCTTGGCTATGGCGTGCATCATGACGAAAATTCCAAAATAGCAGTTTTCCCCATTGAAAGTGCGGATTATAAACGCCTATTGGAAGATAATAATATTCAAAAAGTTGCGGGTATGCGCTCAAAACGCGCCTAAAGCCGCCAAGGCATAATAATGACAAGCGAAAACACACACCAAGAAGCCAAAGGGGCGTTATTAATAACGCTTTGTGCATTTCTTTTATGGGGGTTCTTACCTTTATATTTAAAGCAAATGCACGATATTTCACCATGGGCAATTGTGGGTTGGCGTGTTATTTGGACTGTTCCTTGGGCGATTGGGATTGCGATTTTTGTTAATGGCTTTTCTTCATTAAAAACCTCGCCCAAAAACCTTGCCTTCCTTGCTTTATCTGGCCTTTGCATAAGTGGAAATTGGACGATTTATACATGGTGCGTTGCCAATGGCTTGATTATGGAAACCGCGCTTGGATATTTCATAAACCCATTGATGAATGTGGCAATTGGGATATTTGTTTTTAAAGAAAAACTTGCGCCAATTAAGCTTTTGGCGGTTGGCTTGGCGGGGCTTGCGGTGGTTTATCAATCAATTGCGGTTCATCATTTCCCGCTTTATGGTTTGATATTGGCGGCGCTATTTACGTGTTACGCATTGATACGCAAAAAGGTAATCATCGCACCTGCGGCGGGTTTGTTTTGGGAATCTTTGGTTGTTGCGCCATTTGCAATTGCCGCACTTATTATGCTTAATAAAAATGGCGTTGCAATATTGGGGCAAGGGCATAAGGATTTTATCCTTTTATTATTCACTGGCCCTGCGACTGCAATCCCTCTTACGCTTTTTGCTTTTGGCGCAAGGCGTTTGAAAATGACAACATTGGGA
>CAZKYS010000097.1:0-1083 GCA_964557085.1 uncultured Caulobacteraceae bacterium | reverse complement strand
TCGCCTCTGGTCTTGGGCCGTAATGGCTTATGATTTCTGCCGCGCACATTGAACCCCCTCTTACGCTTTTTGCTTTTGGCGCAAGGCGTTTGAAAATGACAACATTGGGAATGCTGCAATATATTGCGCCATCAATTGTATTGATAATTTCGCTATTTTACGGCGAAAGATTCGGCATTCATCAGGCAATAACCTTCGGCCTTATTTGGGGCGGCCTTGCGCTTTATTCATGGGCGGAGTTTAAGGGAGCAATCCGAAACTAGTTTCGGGTTTTGGCCTATAGCTCTCTTGCTTTTGCCAATTGCGCCAAATTCGCCTCTGGTCTTGGGCCGTAATGGCTTATGATTTCTGCCGCGCACATTGAACCTAATTTGCCGCAAGTTTCCAATTCGCGCCCTGTTGCAATGCCAAATAATACACCTGCGGCATATAAATCACCTGCGCCAGTTGTGTCGATTACTTTATCAATCGGGTCGGCGGCAACAACAATTGTTTCCTTGCCATCAGTAAGAACAGAGCCTTTTTCAGAACGGGTAACCGCAACAAATTCACAATCTGCGGCTGCTTTTTTGAACGCCGCGTCAAAATCTGTTTCATCATAAAGTGCCAAAATCTCTGATTCATTGGCAAATAAAATATCGATATGGTTTTTAACTAATTGCAAAAAGCTTTCTTTATGGCGGCTAACACAGAATAAATCTGAAAGCGTAAGGGCAACTTTACGATTATATTTTTTCGCAATTTCAGCGGCATGAACGAATGCGGCCTTGGCTTCATCACGATCAAATAAATAACCTTCAAGGAAAACAATTTTAGATGCGCCAATTTTATTTTCATCAAGGTCGGTTTCATCCATTAATGGTGAACAACCCAAATATGTGCACATTGATCTTTGCCCATCAGGGGTCACATTAATCATGCAGCGCGCAGTCGCAGGGCCGTTTGAATGCGGCGCAGTATCATAATCTACACCGATTTCATTGATTTCTTTATTGAATAAAGCGCCCAATTCATCTTTTGCAACTTTACCAATATAGGCCGTTTTGCCGCCCAATGATGCAATACCTGCAATTGAATTTGCGC
>CAZKYS010000096.1:0-8828 GCA_964557085.1 uncultured Caulobacteraceae bacterium | reverse complement strand
GTCTTTAATCTGTAAAAGCCCATGATTTTCGAAAAAGCCAATGAATGCACCAAAAGGATAATTCATAATCTCATCAGAGCTGCAGGACCAAATTGCTGCCGCTTGGGGTAATAAATGATCATTAATAAAAACATTTGAATATTTATTGTCTAATAAATATTGCCCAAGGCACAGGTTTGGATTGTTGCGCGCCTCAATATCTTGGGGGGCATTTTTGTTAAATCTTAGAATATCAAAAATCATTTGATACATTCGCGGCCTAAAAATATTGCTTATTTGGGAAAAAAGCCCTTTTAGCCCAAGGCTTGAATATTCAAATTCGCCATTTCGCGCCGAAACCCCAAAAGACATATCGCTTAATTGGTGAGGTGCGCCAATTTTATCAAATAGTGCAACCAAATTGGGATAACATGGAATATTAAAAACAATAAACCCCATATCAACCCATAAAGGATTTTGGGCGCTTCCAACATTAACACTATGCGAATGCCCGCCTATTTGGGCTTCTGATTCAAAAATTGTAACATCGCAAACATTGTTTAAAAACCATGCACTTGAAAGCCCTGCTATACCACTTCCGATGATTGCAACCTTTTTGCGTTTTTGAATTTTATTTTGGGAATTAAAGCTTTGTACACTATCAATCATCGAAAACCTCTTTATATTGGGTTTTACGATTGAAATTTGAAATAAGTTCACTGAAAAATCTTAGTTCAAATGTAATCCAAAACTTTGGCGTTTACGTAATAGCTTTTGAAAAAACTAATTATGGATAACGCGATGATTTATGCAAATGTGGTAAACATGAAAAGCGAAGATTATGAATCGCGTGATAATTTGAAATCCCACGAAAGCCCTGAGCAATTAATTCTGAATATTGCGCAAAATAATTGCCGTGAATCTTATAAATTACTTTTTTCCCTTTTTGCCCCAAAAGTTAAATCCTTCATGATAGGGCAGGGGGTAAAAGCCAATGAAGCCGAAGACATTGCCCAAGATACAATGTTAAAAGTCTGGCGCAAAGCACAATTATTTGACCCAAAAAAAGCCAAAGCAAGCACATGGATTTTCACTATCGCGCGTAATTTACAAATTGATGCAATAAGAAAACAAAAGCGCCATGATAGATTTAATAATGAAATTCAAATCGAAACCTATGAAGCCGACACTTCCGAAAAAATGATTTCCGAACAATCGGCAAGTCAGGTCAAAGAAGTTATAAAACAGCTTCCGGCTGAACAATTACAAGTTTTAAAATTATCATTTTACGAAGATTTATCGCATTCGCAAATTGCCCAATCACTTTCAATTCCTGTTGGAACCGTAAAGTCGCGATTAAGATTGGCACTTGGGCGCTTGAAATCGATTAAATCAATTTTTGGAGAATTATAATGAACCCCCAAGCAATAACCCATCATTTAGATGATGAAATAATTTGGGATTTTGTTTGCCACAAATTAGAATTTGGCGAAAACCTTGTTGTTCGCACCCATATTGCTTTATGCGCAGAATGCGCCAAAACCCTTGCGGTTTTTGAGGCGGCAGGCGGCACTCTATTAGACGAAATTGATGGAATTGCCATGAATGATGATGCGCTTGATTTGGCATTGGCGCGCATTGAATTGAAAGAAAGCGAAACCACCAAACCAAAAATATCAAAAACCGAAGCCTTTGGTTTTGATTTGCCATCAACCTTATCTGGT
The DNA here is from genome assembly GCA_964557085.1 of uncultured Caulobacteraceae bacterium. Taxonomy (GTDB): domain Bacteria; phylum Pseudomonadota; class Alphaproteobacteria; order Caulobacterales; family Aquidulcibacteraceae; genus Pseudaquidulcibacter. The sequence continues at coordinate 7,125 of CAZKYS010000096.1, read as the reverse complement.
ATTGAGATTAAAAAGCGCCATTTTCTTGGCCCCAATGTTTGGATTGCTCCAATTGAGGAGCGCAAAGATAAAAGCCAAACTTATCTTTTATGGATAAAAGGTGGGCAAGATATTTTACCCCATACACACACAAAGCGTGAGATGACGCTTGTGCTACATGGTGGTTTTAAGGATGGCGAAAATTCATATAACGCGGGCGATTTCGTGGTTTGTGATGATAATATAAGCCATGCGCCAATAATGCTTGCCGATGAAGATTGCCTATGTTTGGTATATCAAGACGGCCCGATCAGACCACAAACAATTTTGGGGCATTTGCTTAAACCATTTGCGCGTATTTAAAATGAATAAGAAAAAAATCATTGCTTTTTCGCTTGTATTATTGGCGCTTATTATTGCCGATACTTTGTGGTTCATACTAAGCCTTGATAGGCTTTATAAGCCAATAATGGGCGATTTATTGGCGCCAAAACCCAATCTTTATGCTGCCTTGGGGTTTTATATTATTTATGGCATCGGGCTTTGTTATTTTATAATCTTTCCATGTTTGGAAGGCGCAATAATCGATATAAAAAAATTAGCGCGCGATGCGGCAATTTTTGGTCTTGTTGCCTTTGCCACTTACGATTTAACCGCACTTGCTGTTATCAAAGATTTTAGCGCCAATCTTGCCTTTATTGATATGTTATGGGGCATTAGTGCCGCTACAATATCATGTTTATTCACGGTTTTGGTGACGCGGAAATTGGTAAAATAAAAGGGGCGTGTGCCCCTTTTTTTATTTTGATAATACCAAATGGACAACATCCGTTCGCCGTGATTTGAAACCAGCGGCGCAATAGGCAAGATAGAAATCCCATAATTTTTTAAAATTCATGTCAAAGCCAATAATCTTGCCATCATGCCATGCCTTTTCAAATCTTTTACCCCATTCAATAAGGGTTTTATAATAATCAATGCCAAAAGCGCGGCGAATGTTTGACGTGAAATTGTGCGCTTGTGCAAACTCATGAAGTTTTTCTACGCTTGGCAACATGCCGCCAGGGAAAATATAATTTTGTATAAAATCGGTATTATTGCGATAATCATCGAATAAATCATCACGTATTGTAATTATCTGTAGGCCTGCTTTTCCATTTGGCTTCAAAAGGCTTTGTAATTTTGCAAAATATATTGGCCAATAGGCTTCGCCCACTGCTTCAAACATTTCAATTGAAACAATGGCATCATATTGCCCATCAATATCGCGATAATCCATAAGTCTAAGTGAAATTTTATCTTCAAGGCCGCGTGATTTTATCAATTCCAATGTGTGATCATATTGGGCCTGGGAAATTGTAACGCAGGTTACATTCGCGCCAATATATTGGGCCGCATAAGTTGCAAAACCACCCCAGCCGCAACCAATTTCTAAAACATTATCGCCAGATTTTAAATCAACGCTTTTGGCAATTTCTTCGTATTTGCGAAATTGTGCGCTTTCCAAATCTTCGGATTTATCGAAAAGGGCGGCTGAATATGTCATACTTTTATCAAGCCATTTTTCAAAAAATGAATTTCCAATATCATAATGCGCATAAATATTTTTGCGCGAACCATTTTTACTATTTGGGCGCAGCCAATGCAGCAATAGGTTTATTGTTGTTTTAAGTGGGGCGTTATTTTGAATTTTACTTATGCCATCAAGGTTTGACGTGATAATATTTAAAAAACGCATATAAATCTTTTGTTTCCCAGTCGCCATTTTTATAACCTTCAAATAGGCCAATGTCGCCAGAGAATAAAATCCTTCTTATGGCGCGAAAATTATTGATTTTTAAATGCGCAGATTGCGGTTTTTCGCTTTCTTCTTTGCCTTTTATAATTGTTGTTCCGTATTTGGGGATTTCGATTTCTAATGTGCCGATATGCCAATTTTGACGAATTTGATTAATGAATAATTCCCAATAAAATGGAATATTCTTTGGGCCGCTTTCAAATTTAATCATATTTTTGAATTCCTTAATTGTAAATTCTATACGATTAAAATTCAAATTTGGATTTTATAAAGTCCCCAATAAAGTCTGTTTCACAAAGCTTTAAATTTCGCCTTTTGGCGCCAATGATGAGCTTTCGCGTTCAATAATGGAATATGGCAAAACATGGCGAAGCTGCACATCGCTTTCTGAAGTTTTTTCACGCATGTGCGCAAGAAGGCTTATGGCGCGCCGTGCCATTTCCAAATAAGGCTGGCGCACAGTCGTTAAAGAAGGCCAGATAGCGGTTGCAAGATAGACATCGTCAAAGCCAACAATTGCAATATCCTCTGGGATTCTTAAACCCCTTTTATGGGCCGCAGAGCAGGCCGCCGCCGCAGTTTCGTCATTGCAGGCAAAAATCGCGGTGGGTAAATCATCAACATTCAATAATTCTTCGGCAATTTTTAAGCCGGTTTTGAATAGAAAATCACTTTGAACCACATATTCATCGCGTGGGCGCGGAAGATTGTGTTTTTCAAACGCCTCATAAAAACCTTGGCGGCGCAATAAAGAGGCGGAGTGATCAGGATGACCCGAAATATGCGCTATTTTACGATGCCCAAGACCAATTAGATATTCAGTTATATCGCGCGCTGCAAGGCGTTCATCCATCGCAATTGACACAAAATCATTATCAAGATGGGTTGGCGATATCAAAGCGCAATTGACATTATTTTCCCGTAAAAAATCCCGCAAAGGCCCAAAATCACATTGTGTTGGCAATAATATCAAATCAGAAATATTAGAATCTTTTATAAAGCGCGAAAGATGTGATTTCCAATCATCTTGAAGATGGGTGAAAAGTTCAACCGATAAATAGCGACCAGCCTCCATGGCGGCGTATAACATCGCACTTTGAAATCTTGTTTGATAGCCGCTGTCTGGATCTTCAAGTAAAAGGCCAATACCAGATTTTCCGCCAAGCCTTAATTGGCGCGCTTGCTGATTAGGCCTGTAGTCTAATTCGCGCATTATTTCTAAAACTAATTCGCGTGTTGATTCTTTAACTTTAGAATCGCCATTGATGACACGTGAGACGGTCTTTGAAGAAACTTTTGCTTTTTTTGCTACGTCGTAAATAGTGGCCATTCGCCGATTTGCCGATGCTTTATAGTTAAATGTCTGTATATCATCCACTACACAGCAAAAAATATATGTCAAGGACATTAATAATGACATCGATGACAATTTAGTTGACATGTTAAAATTTTTGCTACATACATTTTCCAACAAATAACAAAAAATGGGAGGGAATTCGCCTTAAATTTCGACTGTGCGTTGAGAAATAGGCTAAATTTCCAAGGAAAATATCAATTGTCTACTGGACATTTTTGTGTCCTGTATATTGCTATATTTGCTATTTGTTTAGCCTTGAAGAAAAATTCATGGTGAAAAATTGTATCAGGGGAGATAGAATGAACAAACTTTCTGAAAAAAAATATAGCCGATTAAAGCTAATAGCTTTGATGGCATCCGCTTCGGCAATTGCAATTGTCGGTAGCGCAAATGCACAAGAGACAAAACCCACCGAGCAATCAGATACTGTAGTGGTAAAAGGTGTTCGCGGTTCGCAATTACGCTCCGTTTCTGCAAAGAAAAACGCAATCGCGCAAGTTGAAGCGATTTCAGCCGAAGATATCGGCAAATTGCCAGACGTAACAATTGCTGATTCGCTTCAACGCGTTCCAGGTGTTCAAATTCGCCGCGACGCAGGTGAAGGCTCAACTGTGAACCTTCGCGGCTTGGCGCAAACTGTTACCCTTTTTAATGGCGAGCAATATTTGTCAGCTGGCAATATTGGTCAGGCGCAAGCAAACTTCCTTGATGTTCCTTCTCAATTGATGAGTGGGGTTTTGGTTTATAAATCAACAGATCCACGCACGCCGCTTGCTGGTATTTCTGGTACTATTGATTTGAAAACCCGCCGCCCATTCCAATTTGATCAAGGCCTTACTTTAACAGGTGGTGCAGACGGAACCAAAGGTAAATATTCTGATGGTAATGATTTTGCGGTAAATGGTCTTGCTAATTGGCGTAATGATAAAGTTGGCTTTATGGCTGCTGCTGCCTATAGTGACAATACTTTGGGTGACAATTACTCTGGTTATGGCGGCGGGGTCTTCTCTGAAAATGATTGGGGTGCAGGTAAAGCAACCAATTATATCGCACCGCATGGTTTCGAAGTTTATAATCGCCAAATTCAACGTAAACGTCTTGGTGCCTCTGCTGCGTTTGAAGCAAAATTGGGTGAAGGTTTCACACTTACTGCCGAAGGCTTCTATACAAAACTTGAAGAGCATAATCGCGCAGTCGGTTTAAATATTTCAAACCGTTGGGATGGTGCTGTATTCTCTAGCTGGGTTTCGCCAACTGCATCAACCTCAACTGGCTTAAAAGATGCAAATGGAACCCCTTGGGTAAATGTTTCAGAATATGATATTAATGCGCAATGGTTGAATTCATTCACTGTAAACCGCACAAATAATTCAGAAGCGAAAAATTATAATCTTGAATTGAAATACGACAAAGGCGGCAATTTCACAGCAGAAACCCGCTTCATCAAGGCAAGTGCAAACCGCCTTAGCATGAATGGTCAGGTTCAAGGTGATTTATCTAATTGGCAAGTTGATCCAAATGATCCAAACCGCTTTACTTTGTTCCGCAACAGTGCAGACAGAACACGTGGTCCATTCTATTCGGCGGCAATAGCGGCGAATTTTGCTGGTCAATATTCTAATAATGTTGTTGGCTCGCTTGGGGGTCGTTATATTAATCCTAACCCATTGGGTATGGGGTCAAATGCGCAATTGCATGTGAATTTTGGTGGTAAATCACCAGTATTTTCAGGATGGGATAAAGTTCTTACAACACCAGGCGGCCTTGGTGCTGGTAAGACAACTGCCGATTATATGAAAAATCTTGATTCATATCGCGTTGCTGCTTTCTCTTCTGAAGGTAATAATGATGCAAGCACTGATATGGATATTGCACGTGCCGATGGTCATTATCGTTTTGATAATCCATTATTTGGTTTTATCAAAAAAGTTGATGGCGGCGTTCGTTATTCAAATCGTGATACTTCAATTACGCAATTCCACTTATTCTCTAACTTTTATGCTGGAACTGGTATCCAAATGTCAGGTGCGCCAGTGCCCGCAAATGGTTGTTTGGCACAATGGAAAGCAATTGACGTTGTAATGAACCAAGGACAATGTTCGGCAGGTGAATGGGTAACCGATCCCATCACTGGGCAACAAGTATTCCAAGGCTATACAGTTAACCAACCAACACCTTTGAACAAATATAATAATGTTCAATTTATCACCAATCTTGGTGGTGGTGTTGCATCTGGTATTCCTGGCTTCTGGGCCGTTGATCCGCATGACTTTGATGATATCGTGGCATTCCAAGATAAAGTATTTGGAAAATCAGTTCGCGTAATTATCCCTGGTCAATCTTATGATGTTCGCCTTTCTGAAAAATCAGCTTATGGCGCGGCAGAATTCGAAAAAGGTATAGTTTCTGGTAACTTTGGTGTTCATGTTATTCAAACAACATTAACTGCACGCCAAAATCTAACAGGCGCAACCTTGGCTTATGGTGATACAAATGCCGATGTTGGTGATTATGTAGATACAAATACCTACACTGATGTTTTGCCATCTTTGAACGTAAATGTTGATTTGAAAAACAATATGAAACTAAGATTTGCGGCAAGCAAAACCATGCAACCGCTTGATCTTGGTAATTATGGCGGCGGTGTTACAATCAATACGGTTGATGATCCACTAAATAATCGTCGTATTGTTTCTGGTGCTTCTGCATCTGGTAACATTCACCTTGACCCTTGGCGTTCAACTGATTTTGACGCATCATGGGAATGGTATCTTGGTAAAGCCACCATGCTTCATGCGGCTGCATTCTATATCAGTATTGATAGTTTTGTTACTGGTGGTCAGATTTTATCAACCCCTGGTCAATTCAAAAACTCTGATGGAAGCCCTGCGGCGGCTGTTCCAATCTTCCTTCCTGTTCAAGGGGATGGCGGTAAAGTTTCTGGTCTTGAGCTTGGAACCCGCATTGCATTCAAAGATTTGAATGTCCCAGCAATGCTAAGCAATTTTGGTGTTGATACGAATTATACTTATTCACCTTCATCACAACGTGATAAAGCTTTGGATGGAAAAAAACTTCCATTTAATGATAATTCTAAACATCAATATAATTTGGTTGGTTGGTATCAAACCGACAAAGTTCAATTGCGCCTTGCATATAATTATCGCTCTGAAAGATTGAATAATGTTGTTACAATGACAGGTAATAGCCGCGTTCCAATTTATGCGGATGCAACAAATTTTGTTGATTTTAATGCAACATACAATGTTAATGACAAAGTATCAGTTTACTTCAATGCATCAAACGTAACAGGTGAGATTGAAACTTATAATTATACTTTCTCTAAAGACAGCAAACAATTTGCGTTCCAAAATGAATTTGAACGCAGACTTACACTTGGTGTTCGCGCCAAGTGGTAGATTTTGAAATCGCCCACGGCAAAACTCTTCTTCCCCAGTAAAGTTTGTGGGCAATTTCTACTTGAAGGGTGATAATGAACCCAGATCATTGTCACCCTTTTATTTTCCTTTATGACTTTAATTAAATTATCATTTTAATCGTGAATATGGGAAATCTCGTGCCTGAAATAAGAAATATTATAATTGTTGGTGGCGGTACTGCTGGGTTTATGACTGCAGCTAGCCTTATCAATTCTTATTCAAACGCAAATATAAAAATTACCTTGGTTGAATCTACAAAAATTGGCACAATTGGCGTAGGTGAGGCCACAATCCCGACAATACGGGCTTTTTATAATGAATTGGGAATTAGTGATGCTGAAATAATTGCGAAAACTGGCGCAACCGCAAAACTTGGAATTCAATTTAATGGTTGGAAAAATAAAGATTCAAGTTTTATCCATCCTTTTGGTGGTTTTGGGCATGATTTTAACAATGTTGGTTTTTGGCATTATCTAAACGCATATTCACCTGAAATATTAGATGGTGGACTTGATGATTTGGCACTTGGTGCGGCCTTAGTAAAAGCGGGA
>CAZKYS010000095.1:0-8900 GCA_964557085.1 uncultured Caulobacteraceae bacterium | reverse complement strand
TTGCGTTATAGCACAATCAACCTTCAAAAGTATGCCCGCCTTGATTTATTCGCCCTTTGTTTGGGCGGTAAATTAGTGCGCATTGATACTAATGTAAATTTATTGGGTGAGGGTGCGATTGCCAATATTAATGGCGCTTATATTCTTTCAAATTCACAAAATGATTTGACCACCACAATAATTCATCACGCCCCAAATTGCCAATCAAATGAAATTGTTCGTGGAATTTGCACAAAGGGCGCACGCAATGTTTTTCAAGGCCTTATAAAAGTTGAAAAAGGTGCGCAAAAAACCATTGGAAAAATGGAACATCGCGGCATAATGCTTGAAGAAGGTGCACAAATTTTTGCAAAACCATGCCTTGAAATCTATGCCGATGATGTTGAATGTTCACACGCCAATACAATTGGCGCATTAGATGATAAAGCCCTATTTTATATGCAGGCGCGTGGAATTTCCCGTGCAAAAGCCAAAATGCTTTTGATAAATGCTTTTTTGGCGCAAGTTTTTGATGATATTCAAGACGAGAAGATTCATAGCGATATAATGGCGCGCATCGATGATAAATTGGGGGGTATATTATGACCCTTGATATAAATACAATTCGCAATGAATTTCTAATTTTAGCGCGCAAAATCAATAATGCCCGCCTTGCATATCTTGATAGTGGGGCAAGTGCGCAAAAGCCAAATATGGTTATTGATGGCATGGCGGATTTTGCCAAAACTTCTTATGCCAATGTCCATCGTGGCATTCATACTTTAAGTAATGAGGCAACATCAGCGTATGAAAATGCACGTAAAAAAGTTGCAAATTTCATAAATGCTAAAGAAGGTGAGATAGTATTTACCAAAAGCGCAACTGAAAGCCTTAATTTGCTGGCTAATTCATTAGGTTCTTCGTTAAAATCTGGTGATGAGATTTTAATCACTGAACTTGAACATCATGCAAATATCGTTCCTTGGCACATGATTTGTGCGAAAACTGGTGCAATTTTGAAATGGGCACGCATTAATGATGATGGTTCGCTTGATATTGATGATTTTAAAGCCAAATTGAGCGATAAAACCAGAATTGTTTCCTTTGCACATATTTCAAATGTTTTAGGAACAAAATTACCAATAAATCAACTTACACAATTGGCGCATCAATATGGTGCAAAGGCAATTATTGATGGCTCCCAAGGTATTGTGCATGAAAAAGTTGATGTAAAAGCAATTGATTGTGATTTTTACATTTTTTCATCGCATAAATTATATGGCCCGACTGGCATTGGTGTGCTTTATGGAAAAAGTGCGTTATTGAATGAATTGCCGCCATTTTTGGGTGGTGGCGAAATGATTGAAACAGTTACAAAAACCAATGTAACATTTAACGAAGCCCCTTTTAGATTTGAAGCAGGAACGCCAGCAATTATAGAGGCGCATGGTTTAGGGCTTGCAATTGATTGGATCAATCAATTTGATCGCAATGAAATTAATGCACACGAACAAGAATTATTAAATGCCGCAACCAATGGCCTGCGCGGTAAGAATAAAGTCAAAATTCATGGCAATACGAATGATAAAGCCGCGATTTTGACCTTTTCAATCGATAATATTCACCCCCATGATATTTCGCAAATCCTTGATAAATATGGGGTTGCAATACGTGCGGGCCATCATTGTGCACAGCCATTAATGGCAAGACTTGGTGTAAGCTCAACGGCGCGCGCAAGTTTTGGCATTTATAATAATATGGATGATGTAGAACAATTTTTAAATGCAATTGATAAAGCGATTGAGTTTTTAGGATAATGGAAAATACAATTATAGAGCCAGTTTTAACCGATGATCAAAAACGCATAACCGATGAATTGGTGGCGGCGTTTAAAACTGTTTATGACCCCGAAATTCCGGTTGATGTTTACGAGCTTGGCCTGATTTATAAGGTTGATTTGAATGATGAAGGTCATGTTGATATTACAATGACCCTTACCGCACCCGCATGCCCTGCCGCAGAAATTATCCCTGCGCAGATTGAGGAGGCGGCATTGACTGTTGAGGGCGTAAAATCGGCCAAAGCAATTGTAACTTTTGACCCACCGTGGACCAAGGACAATATGTCTGATGAGGCGCGGTTGGTGTTGAATATGTTTTAAGGCAAAATTATGGAAAACCGCCAAAGACCAAAGCCGAAAATTGTCACTTTAAGCGATTCCGCCGCGCAGCGTGTTAAAGAAATAATGGCAAATTCAAACAAACCATATTTACGTGTTGGTGTGAAAAATGGCGGATGTGCGGGTATGGAATACGTTTTGGATTATTCCGATGCACCTGAAAAATATGATGAATTGGTTGAAGATAATGGTGTGCAAATCTTGATTGCCGCCAATGCAGTGTTGTTTTTAATCGGCACACAAATTGATATTGAAACCACAAAATTTCATTCAAAATTTGTTTTCAAAAACCCAAATCAAACCGATGCCTGTGGTTGCGGGGAAAGTGTTACGATCGTGCCGGCGAAGGTTTAATTAGTTTTTGTGGTTTCATTTTCATATATTGCACGTTCTTTTCCAATTTTATAACCTTGAACATAGCACATTTGTATATAGAATAGTGCAGCTAATGAAATAAATGTGCCTAATAAAGTATAAGCTATATATTTTTCTTTCATTTAATTGCCCTTTTTTTATAAAATTATATTTTTTCTTTCATGTGTCAATAACCATTCCTTGCGCCAAATTTTACCGCCATATCCTGTCATTGAGCCGTCCGCACCAATAACGCGATGACATGGGATTAATATTGCAACTTTATTTGAACCATTTGCACGGGCAACAGCACGCACGGCATTTGGATTATTAATTGCGATTGCTTGCATTGAATATGAACGCGTTTCACCAATTGGAATTCTTTTTAATTCATTCCAAACTAATTTTTCAAAATTGGTTCCAAATTGGGCGATTGGAATTGTAAAACCTGTAAAATTACCATTAAAATATTGCTTCAATTCCTTTTCCAAGATTTCAAACCAAATATGGTCACGAAAACAAATTGGACCAGTTTTCTTTTTCGTGGCTTCTATTTCAGTTGGCAGTCCCTTACGTTCTGCAAATTCAAGTAAATGAAGGCCGTCATCACCAACAATTCCAAGCATTGCGCCAATTGGTGTATCAATCCATTTTGCACTTAAAACTTTTTGTGATTTTAAATTTTTTGGGCTTGTGCCAATTTGCTTTTTAACGGCATCTATAAACCCACTTGATGATGAAAACCCTGCATCTAGTTGGGAATTGATTATGGTTTCGCCTTTTTCAATGTCGGTTACAATTGCGCCCAAGCGGTGTTCCCGGGCATATTTTAAAAATGTTGTTCCAAAATCTTTTAAAAAAGCGCGTCTTAATGTGCTTTCATCAATTCCAAGTTTTTTGATTTCTTCACCATCCCATTTTTTATTTGGTTCTGATTTTAGAAGTTCAACCATTTTTTCAGTAATTGGGGATAAGGCTTTGGAAATATTTTCGGGGCGACATCTTAAACAGGCGCGATAATTTTTGGCTTTTGCCTCGGCGATAGAATTCACAAATTCAACATTATTTTCCAATGGCTTACGTGCGGCACATGATAAAAGGCAAAATATCTTTGTGGTTTTAACACAAACAAAAATTTTGCCGTCATATGACCTGTCACGCCTTAAAAGCGCGTTATAATAATTGTTTCGATTATCCATAAAGCCTGAATACAATTTATAAGAAAAATTGATACCGATTTTTAGGCGTTGATTTTAATTATCTGCAAGTCGTGTAAATTTTTTCATACGCCCTTTTTCACAATCAAATAATTGATTGTCATAATTGCGGGCATTGGCGGCAACTTTATCGGCAACATTAATTAGCCAAGTTTTATTATAATATGTGCCACGTTTATAACCCGTTGGGCCTTCATGAAAGGCAAGATATACGGATTTAGTATCACTTTTTGATATATTGGTTTGTCTTGCAATTTGATCGCCATACCAACCAATAAAGTCAGCGGCATCATCAAATCGATTACGTTTGCCTTGACCACGTGCCTTTTCATAGCTTGCCCATGTACCATCCAAAGCCTGTGAATAGCCATGTGCGCTTGATAATTTATTGCCGTTTTTATCAACGGGGCGAGCATCGCGCCTAAAGCCACTTTCTTGGCGCATTATTGCAAGTATGGAACCAGGACTAATACCCCATTCATATGATGATTGAAAAATTGGCTTTTTCCATTTGTCTTTCTCATCAAGAATAAGGCATGCATTGGCAACTTGTTTCGGCGGTGTTTTATCAATTGATGCACACGCACTTAAGCCTATAAGACATATAAAAATAATTATTTTACGCACTTAACCCACCATTTTTTGCCTATAATAGCAAAAAATGGTGGATATTTAGTGAATTAGACTTTAACTTCTTCTTTTGAGTTTTTAATAATTGATGCAATTATTCCAGCGCCCAAAATCAATGCAGTAATTGATAGTGAAATAATTGGCGGGAATTTTTCAAGGCCAATTAAATCAGCCACAAAAACTTTTGAACCAATAAATATCAAAAGCACAGCCAGTGAAATTTTTAGATATTTGAATTTTTCAACCATTGCTGAAAGCGCAAAATATAAAGCCCTTAAACCCAAAATTGCAAAGATATTTGATGTGAAAACAATATAAGGGTCTTTGGTGATTGCAAAAATTGCGGGAATTGAATCAATTGCAAAAATCAAATCGGATATTTCAACTATTATTAAAGCAAGGAAAAGAGGTGTTGCAATTTTCTTTAATTTTCCACCTTCATTTATTGTGGTGAAGAATTTATCACCATCTAAATTTGGGCTTACTTTAATAATTTTTTGCGACCATTTAACAATTTTATTGTCTTCTAATTTTTGCTCTTCGTTTCCATGAAACAGCATTTTAACGCCAGTAATCACAAGGAAAGCCGCGAATAAATATAAAACCCATTCAAATTGTTCAACAATTACAGCACCCAAAGCAATCATAATTGCCCGCAATACTAAAACTCCAATGATGCCATATAATAAAACACGATGCTGTAATTGTTGTGGTATTGCAAAATATCCAAAAATCATTGCGATTACGAAAACATTATCAATCGCAAGGCTTTTTTCAACCACAAAGCCTGTAACATAATTTAAAGCTGCATCTTTGCCAAATTGCTGCGCAACGAATAATGAAAATAAAAGGCCCAAACCTATATAAAACGCCGAAAGAATTAAGCTACGTTTCATTGTCATAGTTTTGCTTTTGGAGTTCACTATCCCCAAATCGAAAACAATTAATCCAAGTACAAGCACTAAAAATGATACCCAAAGCCATATTTGAGTGCCAAAAAATTCTGTTGTTAAAAATTCCATTTTTATCACATGCTGGATAAAGGATTGCACTAAGCAGCACCGACATCGTGAAAGTCCAGCTCTTTCACCAGAGGGGCCCGGCTCTGCAATCTATTTTCATTAAATAGGTATGTATTTATTTATTTCAAGGGCAAAAAAATAGGGCAGGTGACTTTCATCACCTGCCCGGCTCATATTCTTCAAACGGGAGAGAAAGAGAGCCAAAGTTTCCAGCGGTTTACCTGTTACTAAGATTAAACTTGGTAACGGAGGCGAATCTATCATACACTACTTAACGTAGTATTACTACAATTTACACCATGTGCAAAAATAAAAAGCCCGACAGCTTAGGTCGGGCTAAATATTAGAATTTAGTATTGATTACATTTTATAATACATATCAAATTCAACAGGGTGTGGATGAAGTGCAAGACGATCACATTCTTCACGTTTTAATTCGATGAATGAATCAATGAAGTCATCATCCATAACGCCACCTGCTTTTAAGAATTCACGATCTTTATCAAGATTGTCCAAAGCTTCTGCAAGAGAAGCAGAAACAGTTGGAACACCAGCTAATTCTTCTGGTGGCAATGAATAAAGGTCTTTATCAAAAGAGCCACCTGGATCAATTTTGTTTACTATGCCGTCAAGTCCAGCCATCAACAAAGCAACAAATGTTAAATACATATTGCCAATTGCGTCAGGGAAGCGCGCTTCAAGACGTTTTGCTTTTGGCGAAGTTGAGTATGGAATACGAATTGATGCAGAACGGTTGCGTGCAGAATAAGCAAGCAATACAGGCGCTTCATAACCAGGAACCAAACGTTTGTATGAATTGGTTGAAGAGTTTGCAAATGCATTAATTGCTTTTGCGTGTTTGATAATGCCACCAATATAATACAAGCATTCTTGTGAAAGATCGGCATATTTATCGCCAGCAAACAATGGTTTGCCATCTTTCCAAATTGATTGGTGAACGTGCATACCATTACCATTTTCTTTAAAGAATGGTTTTGGCATGAAAGTAGCAGTTTTACCGAAAGCCGCCGCAACATTTTGAACAACATATTTGTAAAGATTTGTGTTGTCTGCCATTTTCACCAAAGTTTGGAATTTCAAACCTAATTCATGCTGTGCAGGTGAAACTTCATGGTGATGTTTTTCAGGATCAAGATTTAATTCTTTCATCACAGCAAGCATTTCGCCGCGTAAATCTTGACATGAATCGATTGGTGGAAGTGGGAAATAACCACCTTTAGGGCCAGGGCGATGCCCCATATTGCCACCTTCATAAGTTTTGTTTGAATTTTGTGGCAATTCAGTTGAATCAAATGAGAAGCAAGTGTTGGTTGCATCAGTTGACCATTTCACATCATCAAAGATGAAGAATTCTGGTTCTGGACCAAAATAAACAGTATCGCCGATACCAACTGCTTTGATATATTGTTCAGCTTTTTTAGCCATACCGCGTGGGCAGCGATTATATGGTTTTAATGTGCCTGGCTCTAAAACATCGCACATAATGCCCAAAGTTGTTTGTTGGAAGAATGGATCGATAATTACACTGTCAGGGTCAGGCATCATTACCATGTCTGATTCATTGATTGCTTTCCAGCCTGAGATTGAAGAACCATCAAACATGATACCATCTTCAAGCATATCAGCGTCAACCATGCCAACGTCATAAGTGATGTGGTGAATTTTTCCGCGTACATCCGAAAAACGGAAATCTACGTATTGGACGTCTTCATCCTTAATTAGTTGCATTACTTTGTCAAATTTGGACATTATCTTCTCCGTAATATAGGGTTTCCCCAAAATTCAATAAATTAAATGGCAATTGCGCCGGTTTCGCCTGTTCTTATGCGAATAACTTGTGCAATGTCTGAAACAAATATTTTCCCATCACCAATTCGGCCAGTGCGCGCAGCTTGTAAGATTGCCTCAACGGCTGCATCAACTTGGTCATCATTTACAACTAATTCCAATTTAAGTTTTGGAAGGAAGTCAACAACATATTCTGCGCCGCGATATAATTCGGTATGTCCTTTTTGGCGACCAAAACCTTTGGCCTCAACAATAGTCATGCCCTGTATACCAAGTTCTTGAAGCGCTTCTTTAACGTCATCAAGTTTAAATGGCTTTATTACCGCTTCAATTTTTTTCATTCGCAGTCTCCACCCAATTTGGGATTCAAAGTGATATTGTCCAACTAGAGAAATTAAGTTCTCTTTGCGAGTGGAAAATATATATATTTTACGCTCAATTGCATTATGCACAAAATATAAGCAGTACGTGATTAATATTTGTGCGGTTGCAATCATAGGAATGCGTCAATCTGTCCATTTTTTGTGCATCGCGCAATTATACATTCAGCTATAGTTCAGAAAACTTACACTATAAGGTTTGCATAGAGTGGGGGATACCCGTCCCAATCGCCCTTGCTCTATGATCCTTTATTGTGAGTTCTGCCTTGCCTTCGGGCAAGGCTTTTTTTTGATTTGTAATGTTGTTTTTTCACAAGTATGACTGGTAATTATATACCAAACATAATATGAACCATCATTCATGTTTGGCGACACCGAATTTGGGGAGGATGTTTTGTCAAAAATATATAAAGACGCAAAAAGTGCACTTGAGGGTATTCCGAAAGATAATATGACCATTATGGCAGGTGGCTTCGGTCTATGTGGCTTACCAGAAAATTTAATTATTGCCTTGCGCGATAGCGGCGTAAAAGGTCTTACGGCAATATCAAATAATGCCGGTGTTGATGGATTTGGGCTTGGCCTATTATTAGAAACGCGCCAAATCAAAAGAATGGTTTCATCTTATGTTGGTGAAAATAAAGAATTTGAACGTCAATATTTATCTGGTGAATTAGAGCTTGAATTTAACCCACAAGGCACATTGGCCGAGCGTATAAGGGCAGGCGGCGCAGGTATCCCTGGGTTCTATACAAAAACTGGTGTTGGAACATTGGTTGCCGAAGGCAAAGAGCATAAAGAATTTAATGGCGAAACCTATATTCTTGAAACTGGCCTTAAAGCGGATATTTCATTAGTAAAAGCGTGGAAAGCTGATGAAGAGGGAAATCTTATTTTCCGAAAAACTGCGCGCAATTTTAACCCAATGATGGCAACTGCTGGTGCAATTACAATTGTTGAAGTTGAAGAAATTGTTCCATGCGGCACTTTAGACCCTGACCAAATTCACACGCCTGGCATATATGTTGACCGAATCGTACAATCGACATTTGAAAAACGAATTGAAAATCGCACTGTGACAAAACGGGAGAATGCGTAATGCCTTGGAATAGAGATCAATTAGCCGCACGCGCAGCAAAAGAATTGCAAGATGGTTTTTATGTAAACCTTGGCATTGGTATACCAACGCTTGTTGCAAACCATATTCCAGAAGGGATGCATGTTACATTGCAGTCAGAAAACGGAATGTTGGGCATGGGGCCTTTCCCATTTGAAGATGAAGTTGATGCCGATTTGATTAATGCTGGCAAACAAACAATTTCCCAACTTC
>CAZKYS010000094.1:0-9001 GCA_964557085.1 uncultured Caulobacteraceae bacterium | reverse complement strand
TGTTGTAGTTGAAGATATTATTTCAACGGGCCTTTCGGTTCGTGAAACTTTGGATGCCATTAAAGATTTGCCAATAAATCTTATTGGTGCGGCGGTTTTGATTGATAGATCAGCGGGTAAATCTGATGTTGGTGCGCCTTTGGTTGCGTTGGCATCATTCGAAGTTGAAAGCTTTGCACCCGACGAAATCCCCGAAGATTTAAAAGATATTCCGGCAATAAAACCAGGAAGCCGTGCCTTGTCACAAAAGAAAAAATAAAATGAATAGATTACGCCTTGGTATTAATATTGACCATGTAGCTACCATAAGAAATGCGCGTGGCGGCAATCACCCCGATACAATGCGCGCCGCAGAGCTTGTAAAAAAAATCGGCGCAGATTCTATAACTGTGCACTTACGTGAGGATAGGCGTCATATTCGTGACTTGGATGTGATTACCCTTGCCGGGTCAATTGATTTACCAATTAATCTTGAAATGGCTGCAACCCAAGAAATGCATGATATTGCGCTTAAACTTGCGCCTCATGCCATTTGCCTTGTCCCTGAAAAGCGCGAAGAGCGGACGACAGAAGGTGGCCTTGACGCCAAATCTGGTGCAAATTATTTGCGCCCTTATGTTGCACGCCTTCAGGAAAATGGCTCACGTGTAAGCCTTTTTATTGAACCAAGCATAAATCAGGTTCAGGCGGCTTTTGATATTGGTGCGCGCGCAGTCGAGCTTCACACAGGTAAATATTGTGATGCAATTACCGATGGTAACATTGAACTTGCTAATGAAGTTTTGGAAAATATTAAATCAGCCGCAAAACTTGGCTCTGAACTTGGTCTTGAAGTTCATGCAGGGCATGGCATCACTTATGAAAGTGTTATTGAGATTGCAAAAATCCCCGATATTATCGAGCTTAATATAGGGCATTTTTTAATTGGCGAGGCTATTTTTGTAGGGCTTGAGGCGGCAATTGAAAAAATGCGTAATATTATGGATGAAGTTCGCGGAACTATCCAATTATGATTTATGGTATTGGCTCTGACATTTGTGTGATTTCAAGGATCGAAAAAACGCTTGAACGTTTTGGTTCGCGCTTTGAAAATCGTTGTTTTACACCAATTGAACAGGCTAAAGCTAATCGAACCCAAAAATTACGTGCTTCATCCTACGCCAAGCGTTTTGCCGCCAAAGAAGCTTTTTCAAAAGCAATGGGAACAGGAATTAAATTTGGCGTTGTATGGCGCGAAATTGGCGTTGAAAATGACATCACTGGTAAGCCAACAATAAAATTATCAGGCAAAACCAAGGATAAATTTGACAAAATAATTCCCAAAGGTAACAAAGCCAACATTTTTTTAACTATGAGTGATGATTATCCTTATGCTATTGCGTATGTAATAATTGAATTTTTGCAAATTTAGGAAAAGAATAAATAATTATGAGTGACACTATAAGTGAGAATAACGGGGCAAAATCAGATTCTTCAAAACCTGTAAAAGAACAGGAATCGTTTGGTGAAATTGTAAAGACTTTACTTTTTGCGCTTCTAATCGCGCTTGCATTGCGGATTTTTATTTTCCAGCCGTTTAATATTCCATCAGAATCTATGCGACCTGGCCTTATTGTTGGTGATTATTTGTTTGTTTCTAAATGGGATTATGGCATTTCAAAAGCATCAATCCCGTTTGAACCTGAATTATTCAAAGGCCGCATCGGCGGTGGTAAAGTTCATCGTGGTGATGTTGTTGTTTTCAAGCATCCTGTTCATGAGCATGTTGATTATATCAAACGTGTAATTGGCCTTCCGGGTGATAGAATTCAAGTTGTTGGTGGTCAGGTTGTTATTAATGGAACCCCAGTTGAGAGAAAACCATTAGCGCCTGAAATGATTACTGATTCTAACAATGATTACAAAAGCACAAATCGTTGGGAAGAAACCCTTCCTGAAGGCAAAAAATATATTGTCTATGATTTTTATGAATCAGGCCCATTTGACAATACCAAAATTTTCGAAGTGCCGGCTGGTCATTATTTCATGATGGGCGATAATCGTGATAATTCAACCGACAGCCGTGCAGATCCAATTGCAGAACAAGGCGTTGGTTATGTTCCAGAAGAAAATATTGTTGGTAAAGCGCGTATTGTAATGTTTTCATGGGATGAAGGTGTAAGCCTTATTAAGCCATGGACATGGTTTACTGATTTGCGCTATAATCGCATGGCAAAACCAATTAATTAATATGTCGAAAAATTATAGAAAAGCGCCAAAAACTATTGAAATTGCGTCAAATCCAAATGATTTGGCGCAATTTGAGCAAGAAATAGGCTATAGTTTCAAAAATAAGGAGAACCTTCAACTTGCACTTATTCATAAAAGCGCAGGAGAGGGTATGTCTGGCTTTAAATCCAACGAACGCCTTGAATGGTTAGGCGATAGGGTTTTGGGTCTTATGAGTGCGCGCTTTATCTATACAAATTACCCAAGCATTGAAGAAGGTGGTTTAACGCGCCTTTTTAATAATGTCGTAAATGGCACAAATTGTGCCGAAGCGGCGCGTAAAATTGGCCTTGATAAATATATGCATGTTTCAAAATCGATTGAAAATGTGCATGGCAATGACAATGTTCTTGGTGATGCATATGAGGCATTGATTGGTGCGATATATCTTGATGGCGGCATGGGTTCCTGCCAAAAACTAATTGATTTAGCCATCGAATGTGCAAAAACAGGTGGCAATAGCGCGAAAAATTATAAAAGTGCCCTTCAAGAGTGGGCGCAAAAGCGCAAATTCCCATCGCCAGCATATGAAATTATAAGCCGCGAAGGCCCAGATCATGCGCCAAACTTTTTGATAAAAGTTTGTGTTGATGGGAAATGTGCCGAAGCAAATGGAAGTTCAAAACAAGCCGCAGAACAAATTGCGGCACAAATATTATATGAAAGACTAAGTCAAAATGGCCGATAATATTAAAACAAAATGCGGCTATGTTGCCATCATTGGCGCACCAAATGCAGGAAAATCTACGCTTACCAATCAAATGGTTGGGCAAAAAGTTTCAATCATTACCCACAAAGTGCAAACAACACGCTTTCCTGTAAAAGGGATTGTGATGCATGGCGATACGCAAATTATTGTTGTTGATACACCGGGGATTTTTGCGCCAAAAAAACGCCTTGATAGGGCAATGGTTGCATCGGCTTGGGAAGGCACAAAAGATGCCGATTGTATTGTCTTTATGCTTGATGCGCCATCAATCAATCGCGCCTTTGCCCGAGAAAATCAGGGCGATAATAAGGTTTTGGAAGATTACGAACGTATTGTTTCATCTCTTCAAGATGTTAAAACCCCAATAATTTTGGCATTAAACAAAATTGATGAAATTGAAAAAGCGGCGCTTTTAGATTTGGCAAAACGTTGCTCTGATGATGTAAATTATAAGCATATCATGATGATTTCTGCGCTTAGAAACAAAGGTATAGGCGATTTAGTTAATGCAATATCTAAAGAAATGCCAGATGGCCCATTCCTATATCCAGAAGATCAGGCATCCGATTTACCTTTAAGATTAATGGCTGCCGAAATTACGCGCGAAAAAGTGTTTGAGCGCTTGCATGATGAATTACCTTATCAATCAAATGTTGAAACCGACCAATGGCAAGAACGCCGTGATGGCTCGGTACGTATTGACCAGACTTTATATGTAACGCGTGAAAACCATAAAAGAATGGTAATCGGAAAAGGTGGTGAAACCTTAAAACAAATAAGCCGTGCCGCGCGTGAAGACATTATAAAAGAACTTGAAAGGGTTGTTCATTTATTCGTTCACGTAAAAGTGAAAGAAAATTGGACAGATGATAAAGCCCATTATACTGAACGTGGCCTTGATTTTGATGCCGAATAGGCCAATTTCAAAAGCATGAACCAATGGGAAAGTGATGCAATCTGTTTGAATGCAACTAAATATGGCGAAAATGATGCCATTTTAGAAGTATTTTCACGCCAAATAGGCCGCACCAAGGCATATGTTTATGGCGGTGCATCAAAACGCAAAC
Organism: uncultured Caulobacteraceae bacterium; assembly: GCA_964557085.1. Lineage (GTDB taxonomy): Bacteria > Pseudomonadota > Alphaproteobacteria > Caulobacterales > Aquidulcibacteraceae > Pseudaquidulcibacter. The sequence continues at coordinate 4,957 of CAZKYS010000094.1, read as the reverse complement.
GCGCATTATTAGAGCCATGCCAAAAACTTCATCTTGCGTGGACAACACGCCAAGAAGGCCAATTAGGCTATTTTGAACGTCTTGAGCCTATCGGCTCAATTGCACCAATATTTTCGGATAATGCGGCTCTTTGTGCGCTAGGCTCTATAAGTTCATTATTGCATCACGCAATTCCCGAACAACAAAAATATGAAAGTCTATTTGATGCGACGGCGGTTTTAATCGATTTGTTGGGATGTTCAAATGATTGGCCCGCAGCCTATGTTGCATGGGAGGTTGGTTTATTGCAACATACGGGTTTTGGCCTTGATTTAAGCCAATGCGCGCTTACAAATTCAACCGATAATTTGGCATGGGTAAGCCCAAAAACGGGTCGTGCGGCAACTTATGAAGCAGGTTTGCCATTCGCTGATAAATTATTGGCACTACCAAAGTTTTTATTAGACCCAGATACACAAATAAAGGCGGGCGATATAGCCGATGGTTTTGCCCTTTGTGGTTGGTTCATCGAACGCGATTTATTACGCCAAAACTTTCAAACAATGCCAGAGGCAAGGGCGCGCCTAATTTATGCATTAGGGCGCAAAAATCTTTTATAGTTTGAAATTAAGCAGCTTTGGAAATCGGTTGATTTGCCATTGTTGTGCGATTACGACCTTCATTTTTTGAATTATATAATGCTTGGTCTGCGCGCTCAATCAAATCGGCAACGGCTTCGTTTGCTTCAAGTTGGGCAACACCATTTGAAATTGTAATCTGCCCTAAATCTTCTTTTGAATTACGGCGTATTAATTTTTTCTTTTCAACTTGCTTGCGAATACGCTCGGCAATATCGCGTGCTTTTTCACCATCTATATTTGGTGCAACAATTGCAAATTCTTCACCGCCAAGGCGCGCAACAAGGCCACCAATAGGTGCTTCACGTGATAGAACGCCGGCAACATAGCAAATGACTTGGTCACCAGTTTGATGGCCCCAGCGGTCATTGATTTTCTTGAAAAAATCAATATCTGCCATAATTATAGAAAGCGGATTGTTGTTTTTATCGCATCTATAGGCATTATCTTTAATGAAATTATTAAATGTCTTACGATTGGCAACACCAGTAAGAGCATCTTTTGATGCTTCCATACGTGCTTCTTCAAGTTCAAGTTTAAGTGCTGCAATTTCATCGCGTGATTGTGCAATGCGTTTTTCCAATGTTGATGAAGACACAACCATTTGATCGGTTGCATCAGATAAATTACCAACAACACTTTTAACATTTTCAATTTCAGGATTTTTTACTAATTCTTCTTTAGCGCTGGTTAATTTTACTTTGAAAGATTTAGCGTCATCACGAACATTTTCGATATCTTTTAAAACGCCATGCATTTTAGATTCGAAACTTCCACCTGCATTAATTAAGCGATCAGAAATAATTCCACTTTCGATATGTATCTCAAAAAGGCTATCACAAAGATAATCATCAATTGTTTTGCCTTGCATAAGCGCAGCATCAATATCTTCGCACAATACAGGATAATCTTTGGCATGATATGCAAGCCAAACTGCAAAGGCATTTGCAGAAGGCTTTAAACAATGCCTTTCCATAGATGAAAATGCAAGTCTAGCGAATTCCCAAGATTTGTTTGTATCAGTAGTTTTTGTCACGATGTCTTCCCGTTTTTTTAACATCAATACACAAGGAGTGTAGATAATAAGTAAATTTATGTGTAATTTGTGCATAATTTTTTGAAAAATTGGAAAAAAATCATCATGCAACATGTTTTTTCGGCACAAAAAAGTGAATTTGCAACCAAGGGTAATCTATCAATTGCACGGCGCAAAGAAATTTTAAGAACATTAATTGCATTATTGGTTGATAATCGTGCCGCCATTTGCGATGCTTTGAATTCTGATTTTTCAAATCGTTCACCGCAATTAAGTTTGTTTACTGATATTGGCGCCGCCGTTTCAACATTAAAACACGCGCTTTCAAATATTGATAAATGGATTAAGCCTGAAAAACATTTTACAAGCCCTGCAATTTTGGGATTATTTGGGGCAAGTGCGCAAATTCAATTCCAAGCCAAGGGCGTGGTTGGTATAATTGTTCCGTGGAATTTCCCAATTAATCTAAGCTTTGGCCCGCTTGCCAGTGCGATTGCAGCAGGAAATAGGGCAATGGTTAAGTTGTCAGAATTTACGCCGCAAACTTCAAAACTTATTGAGGAAGTGATATCGTCAAAAATTGATAAGAATGAAATAGCCATTATAAATGGTGGCGTTGAAATTGCCCAAGAGTTTTCATCCCTGCCATTTGACCATCTTTTATTCACAGGCGCAACTGAAGTTGGCCGGATAATAATGGGGCAGGCGGCAAAAAACCTTGTTCCTGTAACACTTGAATTAGGTGGCAAAAGTCCTGTTATTGTAACGCGTAATTTTGACAAAAGCCTTGCGGCAGCGCGTATTATGGGCGGCAAATTAATGAATGCAGGGCAGGTGTGTCTTGCGCCTGATTATTTATTAGTTGAAGAAAGCTATCTTGATGAATTTGTTGATGAATTAATTAAACAAACCAAAATTCAATATCCAAATATATATTCAAACCCAGAATATACGGCAATAATAAATGATCGCCATTTTGCGCGTTTAATGTCTTATATCGATGAAGCAAGGGCAAAGGGCTTTAAAATAATTAAAATTGGTGATGATGAAGATGCCGCCAATACACGCAAAATTGCGCCTCATCTGTTAATTAACCCTGATGATAATTTAAAGATTATGAAGGATGAAATTTTTGGTCCACTTTTGCCAATAAGGACTTATAAAAATATTGATGAAGCAATTGAATTCGTAAATTCGCGCCCGCGCCCGTTGGCTTTATATTATTTTGATAATGATAAAAGCGCACAAGATAAAATACTTAATAAGACGATATCGGGCGGCGTAACAATTAATGATGTTATTTTGCATATAGCAATGGAAGAATTGCCATTTGGCGGCGTTGGCGCATCTGGTATTGGCGCATATCACGGACAACGCGGTTTCTTGGAGTTTTCGCATCAAAAGGCGATTTTTAAACAATCGCCTTTTGATAATTTCCTTTTGAAAGCCACACGTGCACCATATGGCAAGGTTTTGGAAAAATATTTAGAATTCACTATTCAGAAATAGCAACTTCAACTGCTTTCTCTACTTTTTTGCGACGTGCGCGTGGTTTTTTAACTGGTTTTTCAGGTTCAACTATTGTTTGCTCAATTGGTGTTTGCGTGACAATAGGTGCTACTTCGTTTGGGAATGGGATAATGCGCATAAAGGCAGGCATATCATCACCAAAACCAATAACACTTGGTTCATTATCATGGTTTTTATAAACACGCCTATTTTCATTAATTTGTGGGCGGCGCGTTTCATTATATGAACGTTCACGAGGTTCGTGATTGCGTACACGCTCTTTAGGTTGTTCTTGCGCTTCGGTTTCAACTTTTGCACTTCTTTTGTTTTGACGTGCAGGGCGCGTAGGTTTTTCGCCATTCTTTCTATCAAAACGCGGTTTTGCAAATTCGTGTGATGGTTCATCATTTTGACCAATATCACTTTCCAAAACTGGAATTGGCTTTTTGATTAAATCAACCACACCCGCCAAATGTTTTGAATCAATCGGGCAAGCAATCATATAAGTTTTACCAGAACGTCCCGCACGGCCAGTTCGACCAATGCGGTGAACATAATCTTCGGCATGGCTTGGAACATCATAATTGAAAACATGCGAAACATCAGGAACATCAAGGCCGCGCGCCGCAACATCGGATGCAACCAATAATTTCAAGTCACCATTTCTAAATCTATCAAGTGTTGCGGTTCGAACGCTTTGTTGTAAGTCGCCATGAATTGGCGCAGCTTCATAACCATGTTTGTTCAAAGATTTGGCAACAATATCAACATCACGCTTGCGATTGCAAAAGATAATGCCATTTTTCAATTCAGCAATTTCTTGATCAATTATATTACGTAAAATCAGGCGTTTTTGTTTATGGTCATTAGTTTTTGCATTGACCAAAAATTGCTCAATCGTGCTTGCTGTTTGGTTAGGGCGTGCAACTTCGATGCGTGTTGGATTATGAAGGAATTGATTTGCCAAATTCTCAATTTCAGGGGCCATAGTTGCTGAAAAGAAAAGGGTTTGGCGGGTAAATGGCGTGATTTTAACAATCTTCTCAATATCGGGAATAAAACCCATATCAAGCATTCTATCAGCTTCATCGATAACCAATAATTGAACGCCATTCATAAGAATTTTACCGCGTTCAAATTGGTCAAGCAAACGCCCAGGGGTGGCAATAAGAATATCAACACCCTTCATCAAAAGTGCGTCTTGATCACCAAAACTTACACCGCCAATCAAAAGTGCCATAGTAAGTTTATTATTCTTGCCATATTTTTCAAAATTTTCGGCAACTTGTGCGGCAAGTTCGCGGGTTGGCTCAAGAATGATTGTGCGTGGCATACGCGCCTTTGCGCGGCCTTGTGAAAGGATTTCAATCATTGGCAAAACGAAAGACGCGGTTTTACCAGTTCCTGTTTGGGCGATGCCTAAAACATCATTGCCTTTTAAAACTTCGGGGATTGCACGCCATTGAATTGGCGTTGGTGTATTATAGCCGGAATCATTTACCGCGCTTAAAATTGTTGGGCTTAAACCCAAATCTTGGAAAGTTGTACCCTCTGGTGTTTCGCTAAGGGTATTAATATTTTTATCTTCGGAATTTTCCGACATATTATCTCACATCTAGTTGTTTTGTTTGCAGTGCGGCAAAATCTTCAAAAAGTCAAGAAAATAGGCGCGTTTACAAATGTTTGCATAGTAAAGTGTGGTATTTATGTCAGATTACACAATACTTCAAACTCATTGCATAATTGCTTCCCTTGAGGGAAGCTGTCACCGAAGGTGACTGAAGGGTGGATGTTT
>CAZKYS010000093.1:0-9091 GCA_964557085.1 uncultured Caulobacteraceae bacterium | reverse complement strand
GCCCTGATTGAAACCCTTCAAGACAGATTTTTTCAAATAGGCGGACATCATCAATAACGGGAAAGCCCCATTCAGTATCGTGATAATGAATATGCAAATCATCCGCCGCACCCCATTTGCAACGCGCCTTGCCATCATCACCTAAAATTACATTATTCATTGATTTTTCCTATTGAATGAAGCCAAGGCGTTCGTCATTTTTATTGATAGAAATTTCATTAATTTCATAAGTCACAATATCATTTTGTACAAATGGGTCTGATTTGACAATATTTTCAATTTCTTCGAAATTTGCATTATGGGCAATAATTGCACCGCCTAAATTTGGTTTCAGGCTGCCAACAATAAGGAATTTGCCGCTTTCAAATCCACTTTTTATCCATTCATTATGGGCAGCCATATAATTTGGTGCTTGCGGCTTATTGGTTGAAAATTTAAGATAGATTACGAACATTTTTCCCCTCTTTTTCTATTGTTTCATCAATCCATGAACACGCGTCATCAACTTCGGTTTGAACGAAATTTTCATCATGAAATGCATTTGCAATCACTGCCATTCCTTGGGTTCGCATAAGTAGGTGTAGGGCATATTTGTTGGCATTTTCAAAAATTCCAATTTCATTAAATTGCCTTACCATCCATGTCTGGAAAAGCATGAATAATTCATTGGCATCATTTTTTGCCTTATGATTTAGCTTTGATAATTCGGTGCATAATGTGCCAATAGGGCAACCAAATTCCATTATTTTTGCCTGATTACGAATTAGGATTTTTACAAAGGTTTTTAAACGCGCAGCAGGATTTTGATTTTCCAAATCCCAATTATCAACCATGCTTTTCGTATTTATCAATCTTTGCTTGATTACTGCATCAAGAATTTCATCCTTGGTTTTGAAATGATGGTAAAAATTACCGCGCGAAATATTCAAACTTGCCGCAATATCGGCAAAGGAGGTGTTTTCAAAGCCGTTTTCATAGAAAAACTTGTCGGCAATATTGATAATTTTTTCGCGTGTATTCATGGGTTTTGATTATTAGGACAATTGTCCTAATCTTGCAAGTGTGAAATTGCTTATTTATAAAAAATAATGTATTGGCGCATTTTTAAGTTTTGCTTTGGGCCTTGAACCCATTGGAGGATGAAGTGATAGATGTTTTAAATGCGCCAGATTTGGGCGCAAGTTTTGACATTCCAAAAATTGATTTAGGCTTTGACAAACCCCGCGATAAAACCCGCGTTGTCGTTGCTATGTCGGGCGGCGTGGATTCGAGTGTGTGCGCAGCCTTAGTTAAATTATCAGGCTATGAAACCATTGGCATAACACTTCAACTTTATGATCATGGCGCAGCAATTAAGAAGAAAAATGCATGCTGTGCAGGGCAAGATATTTATGATGCCAAAATAATTGCAGACCAATTGGGTTTCCCACACTACACGCTTGATTATGAAAGCAAGTTCAAACAATCAGTGATTGAAAATTTTGCCGATACTTATATGCAAGGGGCAACGCCAATTCCGTGCGTGCGTTGCAATCAATCGGTGAAGTTTCGTGATTTGTTGGAAATGGCACGCGGCCTTGGCGCTGATTGTATGGTTACGGGGCATTATGTGGCGCGGGTTGGCGGTGTTCAAAATTCAAAAATGCACCGCGCCAAGGATAAAGCGCGCGATCAATCCTATTTTCTATTTGCAACAAATCAAGAGCAATTGGATTTCTTACGCTTTCCGTTGGCAGATATTGATAAGGATGATGTTCGCAAAATCGCCGAGAAATTAGGCCTTATTGTCGCCAATAAGCCAGATTCCCAAGATATTTGCTTTGTGCCAGAGGGGAAATATCAAAATATCGTTTTAAACCTTCGCCCCGAAGCGGGGAAGGAGGGCGATGTTGTGCATATTGATGGGCGCATTTTGGGTAAGCATAATGGCATTATCAATTATACAGTCGGTCAAAGACGTGGCCTTGGAATTGCAACTGGTGAGCCGATTTATGTTGTCGCCATTGATGCCAAAAATGCCCGTGTCTATGTTGGGCCAAAGGAAGCATTATTGGTGAAGTCCCTTACATTAAGCGAAATCAACTGGCTTGGTGAAAGTGTCAAAACCGAAGATGAATTGGAAGGGCGAAAAGTTTTGGCGCGTGTCCGTTCAACCCGCCCGCCAATCCCTGCGACCTTATCAACCGCGCAAGGTTGGCGCATAATTTTCGAAAATGCCGAAGAAGGCGTCGCCCCCGGTCAAGCCTGTGTGCTTTATGACCCTGATACCTCAATAGGTGAATTGGGGGAAAGAGTATTGGGCGGCGGTTTTATTTCAAGTACGCAGAAGGTTTGGGAATTATGAACCGCTTTTTATAAATTCAATAAGGCGTGATTTATATTCTTCTTGTGCAGAGGAGATTTGATGGTCATTCAATTTATTTGCTTCATATAATAGAAAGGGTTCTGCTTTTTTCATTTCGCAACGATAAAGAAGCGCAAAAAGTGGCGCAAAAATTTCGTCAATACTAAAAAAGTTTTGACCATCACGCTTATATGCAGATGGCAAGTTCCCCGCTGTTGCCACGAATAAAACTGGTTTATTTTTCATTTTAGCGCCTTCATTTTCAAAGAAAATGTAAAACATTCGCGTAAAAACCTGATCAATCCATTCTTTTAAAAGTGAAGGCACATTATACCATTGAATTGGGAATTGTATTATTATTCTATCCACACCCAAAAGTCTGTTTGCTTCAAATTCATTATCCATTTTGAAAAATGGGCATTGTGAATAAAAATCAACTATTTCAATGTCATCAATAGTTTTTGCGGCTTCTATTAGTGATTTATTAGCTCGTGATTTTGCCATATTTGGATGAAAAACTAGCAATAGTGTTTTTGTCATAATTATCTCCTTTTTTTGGGTTTAATCACAATTTATATTATGATACAAATTCATAATTTGGATAATAGATTATGAATGATATGCATTTAAGAAAATATGATTTGAACCTATTGGTTATATTGGCTGTATTGCTTGAGGAATGTCATATTTCGAATGCTGGGAAGCGACTTGGTCTTTCACAATCAGCCGTTTCACATGCCTTGCAAAGGTGTCGCGCAATTTTTAGTGACCCACTTTTATTACGCGGTAGCAAGAAGATGGCTATTACCCAAAAAGGGGCGCAATTAAAGCAAAGCCTTGATATTTTCATAAAATCCACAGAGGAGATTTTTTATTCAAAACCCAAAAACCTTTTGCAAATTTCACAAAAGGTCAAACTTCATTTATCAGATGCTTGCTCTCGGGTTCTTTTGGTGCCTTTACTAAAAATACTAAGTGAAAAAGCACCCAATGTTGAAATTATTACCTTGAAATGGCAAAATCAGGAAAATGCCCTAAGTGCGCTAACGCGTTCAAGTGCAGACATGATAATAAGTGCGGATGTAAGAACGCATCCTTCTTTGATAATAGACCATTTATCTTGCGAAAAATTTATTGCAATTGCTGCAAAGGATAATCCAATAAATAATTCCCCTGATATGAATGAATGGCTTGAATATAAACATATTGTAGTATCAAGTGATGGTGAAAAATATACCAATATTGACAGAGAACTTGGAAGATTTAACCTTAGTCGAAAAGTTGCTATTGTGGTTTCAAGTTTCTATGATGCGATAGATATCGTTCGTAATACTAACTTTATTGCTTTAGCACCAATTGGTGCATTTGGGCGCGATGAAATTTCAGGTTTGAAAATTATAAAGCCGCCAATGGAAATTAATGGTTTTGATCTAGTTTTGGTAACGCATATTCGAAATAAGCAAAATGAAATTATTAAATTTATTCGCGCAACAATTAAAGACATTTTCTTTGAAAACAATGAAAATAGCCGTAATTTTATAGGCTAGAAACACTATAACTAATGACAAATACCAATCTTTACACTATTTAGGGCCTTAAGCTCAAAATGTGCATAGGATTTGAAAAAGCAGCAAGGTAACAAATAAATCCAAACCATGTTAAAGGCAAAATAGCACAAAAGCATTATGTATTATTATTTAAAAAGGTTAAATATAAATGGCGCAGATTGTTAATGCAGTGGTTTTGGGGGCATCGGGTTATACGGGGGCGGAGACTATCCGTCTTATCGAAAATCACCCGAATTTGCGACTTGCTGCATTAACCGCAAATGCCCAAGCGGGTAAAAAATTTGGTGAACTTTATCCCCATCTTTTTAATTATGCCAATATGGATTTATTAAAGGCAGAAGATGTAAATTGGGATGATATTGGTGTGGCTTTTGGTTGCTTGCCGCATGGTGCATCCGAAGAATTACTTGCCGAATTGCCATCTCATGTGAAGGTAATTGATTTATCCGCCGATTTTCGTCTTAGAAGCCCGCAATTGTATTCACAAACTTATGGGCGTGAACATTTGCATCCGCAAAAAACGATTGATGCCATTTATGGCCTTACCGAATTTGCGCGTGAAGAATTGAAAAAATCGCCGCCTATCATTGCCTGCCCTGGATGCTATCCAACCGCAACGCTTTTGGCGCTTAAACCATTATTGGCGGCAGGTGTGATTTCGCCTGAAGATATAATTATTGATGCAAAATCGGGTGTTTCAGGGGCAGGGCGTTCATTGAAACAATCAAATCTTTATTGCGAGATTGCTGAAAGCATGTATGCATATGGTGTTGGCAAACACCGCCATGCACCAGAAATTGAACAAGAATTGGGACTTGCGGCAGGTAAAGACATGATTGTCAATTTCACCCCACATTTAATTCCGATGACACGCGGTGAATATGTAACTTCGCATGTTAAAATGGCAAATGGCGCAAATATTGAAGATTTACGCAATGCATTATTAAAACAATTTAAGGATGAGCCTTTTGTTCGGGTTGCCCCCGTCGGCGCTGTCCCTGATAGTCGTTGGGTAAAGGGTACAAATGCCTGTGTTATAAATGTTTTTGCCGATAGAATACCGGGGCGCGCCATTGTTATTTCAACAATTGATAATTTAATTAAAGGCTCGGGCGGGCAGGCGATACAGAATTTCAATGTCGCTTTTGGCTTTGATGAGGCTTCTGGCTTGACCGCAACCCCTAGTTTTCCTTAATATGGCAAAAATTGAAGCCAGAATATGAAACCTAAAATCCTTAAACTAAATATTCCTGAACCTTTACCAAAGGATTTTGACCCATTATTAGGGCGAAGTGTTGGCGATTATCTACGCGCATTAAACCGCACACCAAGCGATGAAGTTAAACATTATGAAGGTTCAGTTTTTGATGATCCTGATTTTGACTTTTCATTTCGTGAAAGCGCACCAATTCAGCCAGTTCTTGAAGATGATATTGTTGAAAACACCCCTGCCGAAATTACACCGTTTGAAACAATGGATGGGCAGGCCAATGAAGCAATTGATGAAGCAATCATAGAAGATAATCTATCTGAAAAATGGACTTTTGAAGACGAAGCGCAAGCCAAAGAAGCGCATATCGAAGAAGCCAATGAAATCGCCCCGCAAGTGGAAATTGAACAGGAAATAGTTGAAACACAAATCATTGAAACAAATGAAATTGAAATTGCGCCTGTTGAAAATATAGTTGAACAAGAAATTCCTGAAGTCATTAATGAGGCCCAAATTGAAAGCACTTCATTAGAGCCAACAATAGTTGAAGACGCGCCAAGCTCACTTTTAGAAATTGAAAAAGTTCAAGAAGAGGAAGAGCAGCAAGATTACGAAGAAATTCAAGAATTATCCCAAGAAATTGCCGCACCGCCACCTTTAATTGAACCAGAAGAAAAAGTTAAACCCGTAAAACGTAAGATTGCCCAAAAACCTAATGCGGGCAAAAAGCGTAAGGTTAAAAAGCAAACCAGACAGCAAATAATTATAAGCTATTTTGTTGGCACTTTTGCGTTGGGATTGTCGGCAATTTCGCTTTTGATGTCATTGCTTGCACCGCTTGGAAAACCTTTTGAAGATTTTGCCGCTTTTGATTTTTATTGGGCATTTTTGGCGATAATTGGCCTTGCGGCTTGGGCTTATGGTAAGTCTATTCAGGGTGTAATAGCGGGTGCATTTTTATTCCTGTCTTATGGCATTATTTTGGCGCCAAATATTGGGCAATTTCCAAGTGGTGGTAATAAAAACCCAATTATCATCGGTTGGGCAAATATTGAAAATTCCCAAAAATCTCTTGAAGAAGTCTTGAAGCAAGCGGATGAAAGACACGCAAGCCTTTTAATGCTTGCAGGGTCAAACGGCCTTAATACTGCGCCAAATGGTTGGGAATTGATAGAAGCGCCAGACGGAAAAGACCCAACGGCTTTGGCGGTTTTATCTAAAGGAAATTGGCGTGCGGCAACATTACCTGATGAACCAACAATGGCGCGCCCGCTTGATAATAGTATGGCGGTAATTGGGGTCAATCCAATTGATAAATCCAACACCAAACGCCAATCACCAGAGCGTGAGGCATTGATTAACCGCACCGCAAACCGTGCAGGCAATGAAGATGTACCAGTCCTAACAATGGGTGATTTTGCGGCACCTGCTTGGGATAGGCAAATGAAATTCTTTGCAAGAACTGCACAGGTTAATCGTATCGTATGCGGCGGGATAACAGGTTCAACCCAAAGCAAATTCCCATTTAGCGTGGCGTTTGATCATGCATTTGCGCGTGGTTTGAAAATCCAAAAATGCGATGTTGGAAAACGCCTTCCACAAGGTGGTCACAGCCCATTATGGATTTCGGTTGAGGGTAAGGGCGCTTAAATTCTACCGAATAAAACTACGCCCAGAAGCGCAAGTTTAGCGCGTATTCCAAGGCGCTTTTCAATTATATTTTCATATAAAATTTGGCTTTTGCATAATTTAATAAAACCGATTGCGGGCAATAATTTTTGCCGCTCTTGATTTGTTAGACCAAAAACTTTTTTATTTAATGCGGCAATATTTTTTGCATAGATTGTAAAATCGCCATTATTTGCGCCATTTATGATTTGCGCGCAGATTTTTGAAATGTCGAAATCAAATTTATTGATTGAAATATATTGGGCTATATTAAAGTAATTTTCCCAGATTTTTTCGTTGGCTTGGTTTTTGTTTGGGTTCTCAATTTTTTCAATATGTGCCCAAATTAGATTTTCAATTTGTTCAAGTGAATTGAGATTTTTGAAAAATTCACCAATTGGAATTGTTGGCTTGCCATTGGTTTTGATACGTTCGATTTCATCAATATAATATTGCATCCGAATGCGTGCAATCATTGGCTCTTTGGCATTTTTGGCGATTGACCATAATTCATTGTCAAAATCTATGGCCTCTACCAATAGGTTTTGCACCACACCAATAGCAAAGGCGGCCATTTCAAGCCGCCTTGGATCATTATTTGCAATAAAACTAACCATTATGGCCTGTCATCGACAATTTTTTCAGGGCGTTTCTTCTCATCACGTGGAACAAGTAAAGAGAATGGCGCGGCAACATAAATAGATGAATATGTGCCAATGATAACACCAAAAATCATCGCAATTGTGAATGATTGGATGGTCGAACCACCAATAACGGTTAGGCCAATAAGTGCCAATAATGTGGTCATACCAGTGATGATAGTACGCGATAGGGTTTCATTGGTTGATAAATCAATCAATTCAGCCATTGGTTTCTTTTTCCATTTACGCATATTTTCACGCAATCTATCATAAACCACAACCGTATCGTTCATCGAATAACCAATAATCGTCAAAATCGCGGCAATAGATGTCAATGAGAATTCAATTCGCGTAACCGAAATAAAGCCAAGAGTTAAGATAACGTCGTGCAATAGTGCAATAACCGAGCCCACACCCATTTGAAATTCAAATCTAAACCAAATGAATACCAACATGAAACTAATGGCGGCAACCAAAGCCATAATACCATTACGATATAATTCGCCCGATACTTTTGAACCAACCACATCAGGGTGAGAGAAGGTCACACCTGGTAATGTTTTGGTCAATGCATCTTTAACAACGCCAATTGCCGCATCATTATTATCATTTTCAGATAAGAAGCGAACCATAATTTGGTTTGGTTTATCAAAACCTTGAACCTGTGGGTCGCGCACTGATAATGAATGCATGGTTTCGCGCACTTTACCAATATCAATTGGTTGGGTTGAAATTGCTTCCATGCTAACGCCGCCTTTGAAATCAATACCAAGATTAAAGGCATCGGCAAATACTGCGTCAATTTTCTGAACAAAGCTGCCTTGGGTTTTGTTGAATGCGTCCATTGGATTTTGACGAAGCCCACCAGTTGCGAAAGACACAAAAGATAGAATACACAAAATCACAGAAAGACTTGCCGCAAGGCGCGCAAAATGCACAAAACCAAAATGGGTTTGCTTAGGAACAAGGCGAATTAAAGGCCATTTAGAATTTGAAACTTCCATCACACACTCGCTAAATAGGAAGAACTTTTGGTTTATTTTGGCGATACCAGATTCCAATAAGAACCTGTGTTACCAAAACCGCAGTAAATACAGATGTTAAAATACCCAATGATAAAGTCCACGCAAAGCCACGAACAGGGCCAGAGCCAAAATAGAACAATATCAAGGCAGACAATAATGATGTAACGTGCGCGTCAATAATGGTTACAACCGCCCGTGAAAAACCTGCATCAAGTGCAAGCGCAACAGAGCGACCCGCCGCATATTCTTCACGCATACGTTCATATATCAATACGTTGGCGTCAACAGCCATACCAAGCGTAAGAACAAGACCCGCAATACCCGGAAGTGTAAGGGTTGCCCCCGCACTTCCCATGCCCGCGAAAATCAAAATCACGTTCACTGCAAGCGCGATAATAGAGAAGCCACCAAAGGTAAAACCATAAGCAAGCAACATGAATATAACAACGGCAACAAGCGCGATAATGCCCGCCTTTGCACCCGCATTAACTGCATCCTGTCCAAGCTCGGCACCAACTGAACGCTGTTCAAGAATTTTCAAAGGCGCAGGAAGTGCACCGGCGCGTAATAAAGTTGATAATTCTGTCGCGCTTTCAAGCGTGAAATTACCCGAAATTTGCGCATTACCACCCGCG
>CAZKYS010000092.1:0-9273 GCA_964557085.1 uncultured Caulobacteraceae bacterium | reverse complement strand
TCATTTTCAAAAGCACTTCATGAAATTACCGAATTTGCGCATAGCAAATTGGTTTGGGTTGGGATTATTTTAGTTATTCTTCATGTTGCCGCAGCGATTAAGCATCAAATCATCGATAAAGATGGTGTTTTAGGGCGCATGATACCTTTTATAAAATAGGTTAAATATGAAAAACATTCATTTAGTTTCAGCGCTTTCAATATTGGTTGCGCTTGGGGCAATTGCGCCCTCAAATACAAGTGCGCAATCCAAAGCAAAAGCCCAAGCATGGGCAATTGATGGCGCGCATTCAAACCTTGGCTTTATTGCAAGATGGGCGGGGCAAAATGTTACGGGCAATTTTTCAATTGATGCAAAAAGTGCAATTGTAAATTTTGACCCAAATAATCTTGCAGGCTCAAATGTGTCGGTAAATATTTGGATGGCAGGGTTTTCAACCCCGTCAAAAGAAGCACGCGACAACCTGCCACTTGCCGATTGGTTGAATACAAAATCATTCCCAATTGCCAATTTTAGTGCAACAAACTTTAAAGCGACAGGTAAAAACAGCTATTTCGCGCAAGGTGCATTAAACTTTAAGGGCGCAAAATATTCACTTCCGCTTCCGTTTAATTTGGTAATCAGCGGAAATAAAGCCAATATGAATGCAAGCGTTATTATTGACCGCGCCAATATAAAAGTTGGCATGGACTCCGATCCAAAATCTGAATGGGTTGATAGGAATGTTCGCGTAAATGTGAATTTAAACGCGATTAAAAAATAATTATTGGGCTTTATAATAATAAAAGCCCGCGCCAAATATTATCAATGACATAAGGGAAATTGTCTTCAAATCAACTTCCTTTATGTCATTTGGCACAAGTGCAGTGAAGGCAATTTGTAGCCCATGCAAACATTCACGCCAATAAATCAGACAGCTTGTCATAAGCAATGACACAAAAAATCCAAAAACCGCCAATAAAACACCCTTTTTAGCATTTTCATGGCGTTCTATTTGCTTCATGATTTTATTGGTGAAATTCATGGCCTCAATGCCATCAAGACCCGATTGCTGATTTTCAAGCGCGAAGATTGATTTCAATTTTTCATCAATATTATTGAATTCATTATTGCTATTTTTCATTTTAATCGTCCGTGATGTTAAAGAATTTTACGGCTTTTTCGCGCCCCCGTAAAGCATGGCTTTTTACTGTTCCAAGTGGCATATTAAGTAATTTCGAAATTTGCGAATGCGAAAAACCCTCACCATAATTAAGGCTTATGACCATTGCCTCATCATTTGATAGGTGGGAAAGAAGTTTTTCAATATCAAGTTTTTCGTCCAAAGCCTGATTAATTGAATAAGATTGCAAATATTCTGAATTTGAAACTTCTGAATTAAATTTATTATTTTTGCGATGATGCTGCTTCATTTCATTGATGGCAATTGAATAAAGCCAAGTTTTAAAACCTGCATCGCCGCGCATTTGCTTTATATTTTTCCATGCTTTCAAAAAGGTTTCCTGCGCAACATCTTCACAAATCTCAGGCGATTTGCAAAAACGGCGCAGGAAAAGGTGCAAGGCAGGGCTATGCAATGTCACAAGCTGGGAGAATGCAAAATGCGAACCCTTTTGCGCCTGAACAATCAATGCAGAATTTTGATTGTTGATATTATTATTTATTATTGGAAAAACCATTATTAGTTTTAATCAGCCTATTTGAATAATTTGGTTCTCAAATTCCAAGAAATAATATGGCCAATTCCAGATGACACATTAACAATGCCAACAATCGCTAATAGAAGTGATAATTCATCATTTGATTGCATTGTGAAATATGCATAAATCGCCGAACATAAAACGCCAAAACCAATTGAAGTTGATAAAATCCCAGTTCGCAAATCAGCCTCAGGTGTTGCAGGTTTCTTTATGAATAATTTCAAAGTCTCATCATCAATTTTTTGACCTGCGGCGATTGATTGACGCAAAGTTTCTTGTTGTTCTTTTTTTGATTGAAAATTAAAATATATAAAAACACCCAAAACGCATGCAGCAGATATAAATAATACAATCGGTATTAAATTGTGATCTAATTCCATTTTTTTCTCCTTATTTATTGCTTAGATGCACATAGACTATCATTTGGATGCATGAATGTGAAAAATAATATTTGCATAGTGTGATTTGTGGTCTAATCCCATTTTCCAATGATATTTAGCCCAAGCCACGAAAATATTGAAACCGCAATTAGCCATTTAAAAATGGGTAATCTTATTGGCTTGCCCACTGAGACGGTTTATGGATTGGCGGGGGATGCGCGATATGCGCAAACTGTAGCGAAAATTTTTGCCTTAAAGGGGCGCCCAAGTTTTAACCCGCTTATATCCCATGTTTGCGATATTGAAATGGCAAAAAAATATGGTGTATTTTCACCAATTGCCGAGAAACTTGCAAAACATTTTTGGCCCGGCGCATTTACAATGGTCGTTCCGCGCCTTGCTTATAGTGAAATTTGTGACTTAACCTGCGCAGGTCTTGAAACAATTGCCATTCGCTGCCCAAATCATGAAGTAGCATATCAAATAATAAAAGGATTTGGCGCGCCAATTGCCGCGCCAAGCGCCAATATTTCGGGTCACGTTTCGCCAACTTCTGCACATCATGTAGAAAGTGAATTTGGCGATAATTTGCCCGTAATTATTGATGGCGGCGAATGCCAAATTGGCCTTGAAAGCACGGTTGTTGCAGTATTTGAAAATGAAGTCACATTATTAAGATATGGCGCAATAACAATTGAAGAAATTGAAAACGTAATTAATGCCAAGGTTAAAATTGCCAATTTAAAGGATGAAAATTCGCCAAAATCCCCTGGCATGCTTTTGAAACATTATTCACCAAACGCGCCATTATTTTTAAATTGCGATAATGCCCAAGATAATGAGGTTTTAATTGGTTTTGGTGATATGGATTGCCAATTAAACCTTTCAAAAACAAGCAATCTTCAAGAAGCTGCGGCAAATTTATATAAAATGATAAGGCAGGCCGATGCGCAAAAACCGCACGCAATTAAAATTGCCCCAATTCCAAATAATGGCATTGGTGCAGCAATAAATGATAGATTGACGCGCGCAGCCGAAAAATAATGTCATTTGTGCGTGACATTCCCTATTTTATGGGATATGAGCCGCCCTTCCCTAATGGGAAAACTTTTGACAACAATAAAAATGCGAATGAAATTGCACTTTAAGGCGCAAGTTTGCCGCGATGAGCCCCAAAAAGTTGCAGACTTTTTGGATAAGGCGAAGAGGCCGACTTGCTTCAAAATTCCGAAGGGATTTTGAAAACCGCAAGGCGCAGTTTTGATCGTGCAAAGGTGAAAAATGACAAATATTATCGATACTTTAAACAAAGAAGAAATCGCACGCGTAACTGAAAACAAAAATATCCCTGAATTTTCTGCAGGTGATACAGTTCGCGTAAATGTGAAAATTAAAGAGGGTGAGCGCGAGCGCGTTCAGGCATATGAAGGCGTATGTATCGCACGTACTGGTGGCGGTCTTTCTGCTAATTTCACTGTTCGTAAAATTTCATTCGGTGAAGGCGTTGAGCGTGTGTTTCCGCGCCTTGCTTATAGTGAAATTTGTGACTTAACCTGCGCAGGTCTTGAAACAATTGCCATTCGCTGCCCAAATCATGAAGTAGCATATCAAATAATAAAAGGATTTGGCGCGCCAATTGCCGCGCCAAGCGCCAATATTTCGGGTCACGTTTCGCCAACTTCTGCACATCATGTAGAAAGTGAATTTGGCGATAATTTGCCCGTAATTATTGATGGCGGCGAATGCCAAATTGGCCTTGAAAGCACGGTTGTTGCAGTATTTGAAAATGAAGTCACATTATTAAGATATGGCGCAATAACAATTGAAGAAATTGAAAACGTAATTAATGCCAAGGTTAAAATTGCCAATTTAAAGGATGAAAATTCGCCAAAATCCCCTGGCATGCTTTTGAAACATTATTCACCAAACGCGCCATTATTTTTAAATTGCGATAATGCCCAAGATAATGAGGTTTTAATTGGTTTTGGTGATATGGATTGCCAATTAAACCTTTCAAAAACAAGCAATCTTCAAGAAGCTGCGGCAAATTTATATAAAATGATAAGGCAGGCCGATGCGCAAAAACCGCACGCAATTAAAATTGCCCCAATTCCAAATAATGGCATTGGTGCAGCAATAAATGATAGATTGACGCGCGCAGCCGAAAAATAATGTCATTTGTGCGTGACATTCCCTATTTTATGGGATATGAGCCGCCCTTCCCTAATGGGAAAACTTTTGACAACAATAAAAATGCGAATGAAATTGCACTTTAAGGCGCAAGTTTGCCGCGATGAGCCCCAAAAAGTTGCAGACTTTTTGGATAAGGCGAAGAGGCCGACTTGCTTCAAAATTCCGAAGGGATTTTGAAAACCGCAAGGCGCAGTTTTGATCGTGCAAAGGTGAAAAATGACAAATATTATCGATACTTTAAACAAAGAAGAAATCGCACGCGTAACTGAAAACAAAAATATCCCTGAATTTTCTGCAGGTGATACAGTTCGCGTAAATGTGAAAATTAAAGAGGGTGAGCGCGAGCGCGTTCAGGCATATGAAGGCGTATGTATCGCACGTACTGGTGGCGGTCTTTCTGCTAATTTCACTGTTCGTAAAATTTCATTCGGTGAAGGCGTTGAGCGTGTGTTTCCGCTTTATTCACCAAATCTTGAAAGCATTCAATTGGTTCGTAAAGGTAAAGTTCGCCGTGCGAAACTTTACTATCTACGTGATCGCCGTGGTAAATCTGCACGTATCGCAGAGCGTACAACTGGCCGCGATTATGAATAGATTTCACTCGAAAATTTTTTGCTTCGCAAAATAATTTTCGGTGTTTTAAATTCGAGAAAGATTTTTAAAAAGTGTCATTTTTAAAAATCTTCCACATAATAAATTTAAAAAAAGCCTGAAACTTTGTTTCAGGCTTTTTTGTTAGAATTTATATATTGAATTTAAAAGCATTACCGAACCCAAAACCATAATTACAATTGCCGAAGCCATTGGGGCGTAATGTAGTAATTTGTCGAATTTATTGGTGCGCTTTCTAAGGCCGCTTAGTGCCAATGATGCCGCAACCCCAACACTTACCAAAGTTAGCGCAAGGCCGATTGAAAACCCAAATACAAGCCAAACCCCAAGCGTGATTTTTTTAAGCTGTAGGCATAATAATAAAACCGTAATAGATGATGGGCATGGCAATAGACCACCAGTTAAGCCAAAGGCAATAATCTGCCCCCAACTTGCATTTCCACCCCCAAATTGGCGCGCAATCTCTTTGGCATGGAAAGCGGCATGGGCGTCGTGCGGCTCATGCGAATGGTCGTGGTCGTGGTCGTGGTCGTGGTCGTGGTCGTGGTCGTGGTCGTGGTCGTGTGAAGATTTTGCTTTGGCGCTATAGATTTGCCAAATCATCCATGCGCCAATTCCAATCATCATTAGGGCAGCAATAATGTGTAAAATCGGCTCATAATTACTTGTGACTTTTTCACCAAAATAAAGGCCGCCAAGGGCGATTATCCAAACAATCAAAGTATGCGATATTGTGGTGCAAAGCCCCAAAACCAAGGCATGAACCCAAGTTCCACGAATTGCCACAACAAAGGCCGCCATCATCGTCTTTGAATGCCCTGGCTCAAGGCCATGAAGCGCACCCAAAAGCATTGCCATTGGCATTAACAGCCAAATATTTTGCGCGCCTTGGCGTATAATTTCGGTTATATCCATTTTGACCTATAAGAATTTAGAAAGCACTTTTAATTCCTGAACACGTGCATCACTGCCACCTAATTCAAGACAATTATCAATATGTTCGTGAATTAATTCACGTTTTGCATTTGAGATCGCCGCCTCAACAGCATGCAATTGTTGTGTTATTTCAAGGCAAGTGCGGCCATTTTCAATCATTGATATTACAGATTTTAAATGCCCTTCCGCGCGCCTAAGACGCTTAAAAATTGCATCATGATTATGATTTGAATTATCTTTTTGACCAAGCATAAGTTATCCTATCCCCCAGGATAGGATATGTCAAGTAGTCATAAAAAACCTCCCTAAATTTAAGGCGGTTTTTTATTATGCCGCGATGCGTCTTACTTTTTTTACCTTGGCAATTGCGCGTTCGCGTTTTAGCCGTGATAATTTATCGATGAAAACAATGCCGTTTAAATGATCGATTTCATGCTGAATACAGGTTGCAAACATTTCATTCGCATCTTCAACAACCTCTTCGCCATTTTCATTCAGATATTTTAATTTGATTTTTGCCGGGCGCTCAATCTCTTCGTAATATTCGGGAACAGATAGGCAGCCTTCTTCATAGGGGCGTAATTCTTCGGATTCGTCCAAAATTTCAGGGTTTATAAAATAACGTGGAAGGCGCGCATCACCCGCATCTTCTTTACCCCAAACCAAATCCATAACTATAACGCGCAAAGGCACGCCAATTTGTATAGCAGCAAGGCCAATACCCTTTGCATCATACATTGTTTCAAGCATATCAGCCATTAAAGTGCGAATCTCATCATTCACAATTTCAACTGGCTTTGAAACTTGCTTTAAAATTGGGTCAGGAACTGTCAGAATTTGTCTAATCATTGGGCATAAATATGGTGTGAATGTCTTAAAATCAAGTGAAAACTACAAAAAACCGTCGCGATTGTTGACAATAATACTAGGTTAAGTTCTAATCATATATCTAACGCAAGGGAAAGCCATGTCTGAAGGCTCACAAAAACTTGATTCCCATACTCGCAAAACTTTTGACGATATGAATATCGCTTTGGAACGGTTTTGCACCGAATTTGGCCTTGTGATTATTAATAAAGCCGTGCGTGTAGATAAGCCACTTATTTTTTGTGAATTTTCGGGCGAAATTGGCAAAATTCAAATGTTCATTGAAAAACGCGATGATAAAGTAACCATCGCCGCCGAAATCTCACAATTGCCATTGTGCTAGGTTTATTTGCCTAGGTTTATTTGCACTGCCGCACCATATCTTTCACGATTTTTGCATTGGTTGGGCCAAGATTGGCGATGCAGGCTTTGCCTTTTTCGTTGAATAAAACACTATAAGGAACGCCGCCTTCGGCATCGCCTAAATCGCCTAAAACATCGCTATAATTGGCGCCAATTACAGCAATTGTTGCGCCGTTTTTTATAGCGGGTTGAAGCGCGGAATTTTCAAGTTTTGTGAATTTTGGGATAATTAAAATCACAGGAATTTTACCAAGTGCTGAGCGGGTTTTGTCAAATTCCAACATTTCAACGCGACATGGCGGGCAATCATATTTCCAAAACATAACCAAGGTTTTTCGACCTAAAAACTTATTGGTTTGTAATGGCGTGTTTTTTGAAACAATTTGCGCGCCATCAATAATATTTATTGATGGGTCTGCCGTCTGCGCAATTGCAAATAAAGGACAAAGCAAGCACGACAAAACAAAAATGGTAATTTTTTTCATTTTATTTCTGACATTTTGGGCAAAAGAAAGTTGAACGCCCACCTTGCACAATGCGCTCAATTTTACCATCGCATTTTTTATCGGGGCAATCGGCCCCTTCCCTATCATAAGCAAGAAATCTTTCTTGAAACCCGCCAAGATTGCCATCAGCATGGCGAAAATCATTAAGCGTGCTGCCGCCCGCACCGATTGCAACATTCAATACGTCTTTGATATTTTTTACTAATGTATCGGCTTCTTTTTGGCATAAACTATTTGCGGGGCGCATTGGGTGAATGTGTGACATATACAAAGCCTCGCAAACATAAATATTGCCAAGACCTACGATTATTTCCTGATTTAAAAGCGCAAGTTTGATTGGGGCGGCTTTTTTTCCGATACGTTCTAATAATTTTTTGCCGTTAAAATCATCTTCTAATGGTTCTGGTCCTAAATGTGCAAAATGTTTTGATTTTTCAACTTCAATTGTTTTGACCAAATCCCACAAGCCAAAACGGCGCGGGTCATTATAAATTAATTTGAATTCTTCGCCATTTTGCGTTTCCAAATCGATTGTCACGTGATCATGAACAGTTTTTGCACCAGTTTGATAGACATAATCATCAAATGTAAGGCTATGCCCATTACCCATTAATGTAATCCGACCACTCATACCAAGGTGGATGATTACGCTATTATCATTATCCAATTCACCGATAATATATTTAGCGCGGCGTTTTAATTTATTGAAACTTGCACCAATTAAATATTGTTTAAACCCCTGCGGATATTCAAAGCGCAAACGATATGATGATAATGAAACATTCTTTATTTTCGCCCCTTCCAAAAATGGAACAAGGCCGTTTTTAATTGTCTCAACTTCAGGTAATTCAGGCATTTACAATCTCTTTTAGCTGTGATTGGCACGATTCCTTACGCTTGAAAAACATTGCTTACTCGTTCAAATTAAATGAAGGTGATTTTAATGGACGAAACTTATAAATACGGCTTTCAAAACAAAAATCAATTAAGACAATCTTTGTTAAATACAGAAATTGAAAGCGAAACCATTGAAAAGCTTTTAGAATTATCAAAAAATTGTATTTGGCTTGAAACACATACAGTAGAATCCGAAGATGTAATCCCTTTGGGGGCAACAAAAATTGGTGGCTTTCCTGATTTACCAATCGACATTGACTGGCCCATCAAAGCCATATCAGAAGAAAGCGCAAATTATTATAAACAACAAGAAAATGATCTTTCTGACATGTTGAAAACATGTCTTGAAATTTCATCTCCTGAAACAGGAAGCCTTATTCTTAATGCTTTTGAGAATAAACCAAATACACCAATATCAGGCTATCCTTTATCTTTCGTTGCACAAATTAATTTTGCCCAAATTTCCGACAATAATCTTGATGAAGATTTTCCAAAATCTGGACGGTTATGGATTTTTTATGATAATGTTGAACAACCTTGGGGTTATGATAATGCCCATATTGAAGGGACGAAAATAATATTTTCAGAATCTAAAAATATTGCGCGTAAATTACCACCTTCTAATGATGATTTTTTTAATAATAATTGTAAATTCAAACCACTAAAGATTATTCAGCACAAATTTATTGCCCCGCCTCCATATTATTACCCTGATTATTGCGCTTTAAACATAGATGAAAATCAAGGTGAGGCTTATTGGGATTGGGCACAAGAAGATGAGAATATTTCTTCGTCTGAAAATGGCACAAATTTTAGGTG
>CAZKYS010000091.1:0-9359 GCA_964557085.1 uncultured Caulobacteraceae bacterium | reverse complement strand
GAAAGCATAAGGTTTTTAGTGTAAAGCGCGAAATTCCTTAAGTAAATTTTATCAAATCACACTAAAGGCCGCATCTGCGGATTTAGGGAAAGAGAAATGCACGCACGATTGTGGTGCAAAGAGGAAAGTAAAAATGGGAAAAATTATTGGTATTGACTTGGGAACCACCAATTCTTGCGTTGCCATTATGGACGGTAAGAATGCGAAAGTTATTGAAAACTCTGAAGGCGTGCGCACAACCCCGTCGGTTGTTGCTTTTGCCGCCGATGGTGAGCGTCAAATCGGTCAGCCTGCACGTCGTCAGGCAGTAACTAATCCTGATCAAACATTCTTTGCAATCAAACGTCTTATCGGTCGTAATTTTGCCGATCCAATGGTTGAAAAAGACAAAAAACTTGTTCCTTATGAAATAACAAAAGGCCCAACTGGTGATGCATGGGTAAAGGGTCGCGATAAAGATTATTCACCTGCTGAAATCTCTGCGATGATTTTGACCAAAATGAAAGAAACTGCAGAAGCCTATTTAGGTGAAGGCGTAACCCAAGCGGTTATCACCGTTCCTGCATATTTCAATGACGCACAACGCCAAGCAACAAAAGATGCCGGCAAAATCGCAGGTCTTGAAGTTCTTCGTATCATCAACGAGCCGACAGCAGCAGCACTTGCATACGGCCTTGATAAAGGCGGCAATCGCACAATTGCGGTTTATGACCTTGGCGGTGGTACATTCGACGTTTCAGTTCTTGAAATCGGTGATGGCGTATTTGAAGTTCGCTCTACTAATGGTGATACATTCTTGGGCGGTGAAGACTTTGATATGCGTATCGTTGATTATTTGGCGGACGAATTCAAAAAAGAAAAAGGCATTGACCTTCGCAATGACAAACTTGCTCTTCAACGTTTACGTGAAGAAGCAGAAAAAGCGAAAAAAGAGCTTTCAACTACTTCTGCATACGAAGTGAACTTGCCGTTCATCACAATGGATGCATCTGGTCCGCTTCACTTGAATTTGAAATTGTCACGCGCCAAACTTGAGGCATTGGTTGATGATCTTATCAATCGCACAATTGAACCATGTAAAGCAGCATTGAAAGATGCGGGTCTTTCACCTTCTGATATTGATGAAGTGGTTTTGGTTGGCGGTATGACACGTATGCCAAAAGTTCAAGAAGCAGTTAAAAACTTCTTTGGTAAAGAGCCACACAAAGGCGTGAACCCTGACGAAGTTGTTGCAATCGGTGCGGCAATTCAAGCGGGCGTTCTTCAAGGTGATGTTAAAGACGTTCTATTGCTTGACGTTACACCTTTGTCTTTGGGTATCGAAACTTTGGGTGGTGTGTTCACACGTCTTATCGACCGCAACACAACAATCCCAACCAAAAAATCGCAAACCTTCTCTACGGCTGATGATAATCAATCTGCGGTTACAATTCGCGTATTCCAAGGTGAACGTGATATGGCGGCTGATAATAAATTGCTTGGTCAATTTGATTTATTGGGTATTCCACCTGCACCGCGCGGCATTCCACAAATCGAAGTAACATTCGATATTGACGCAAACGGTATCGTTTCGGTTTCTGCAAAAGACAAAGCAACAAACAAAGAGCAATCAATTCGCATCCAAGCGAATGGTGGCCTTTCTGATGCCGACATCGAGCAAATGGTAAAAGACGCAGAAGCAAACGCAGAAGCCGACAAAAAACGCCGCGAATCTGTTGAAGCTAAAAATAGCGCAGAAGCATCAATCCACAGCGTTGAAAAACAATTGGGTGAATATGGTTCTAAACTTGATACAGCCGATAAAGAAGCCATCGAGGCGGCAATTGCCAAAGCCAAAGATGCAGTACAAGGCGGCGAAGTTGAAGCTATGACAGCATCAACCAACGAATTGATGCAAGCAGCAATGAAAATTGGCGAAGTTATGTATAAAGAACAGCAAGCCGCTGAAGAAGCTGCTGCTGGTGCTGATGCAGAACGCCAAGCGCGCGCCGATGGCGATGATATTGTTGACGCTGAATTCGAAGACGTTGACGGCGACAAAAAATAAAAGGTGAAATATGAATATTGCCGATAATATAGAAAGCGATATTCATACTGCCCTTGAAAATGATGATGTGGCAGCGCGTGTTTTTTATGCGCTGCCACCATCACATAAAAAAGAATATATTGTTTGGATTAATTCGGCAAAGAAACCCCAAACACGTGCAAAACGAATTATTGAATTCATAAACCGCCTCACAAAAGATCAATACAAATGAGTGACGATTATTATTCCCTTTTAGGCGTTTCACGCGATGCGGATGCAGCGACTATTAAATCTGCTTTCCGTAAGGCGGCGATGCAACATCACCCTGACAAAAACCCAGGGGATGCAAATGCAGAAGCCAAATTTAAAGAAATCAACGAAGCCTATTCGGTTTTATCCGACGACCAAAAACGTGCCGCTTATGACAGATTTGGCAAAGAAGGCCTTAATGGCGGCTCAGGTTTTGGCGGTGGCTTCTCTGGCGATGCGGGTGACATTTTCTCGGAAGTATTTGGTGATATTTTTGGGGATATGTTTGGCGGCGGCGGTGGACGTCAACGTAAGCAAGGGCCTGCGCGTGGTGCTGATTTAAAAATGGAATATGAAATTACGCTTGAAGATGCCTTTAAGGGTAAAAACGCCGAAATCCATGTGCCAACCGATGAAGAATGTGACCATTGTCATGGTTCTGGCGCTGAACCACCTACTCAACCTGAAACCTGCCCAACATGTGGCGGTGCGGGACAAGTAAGGGTTCAAAATGGCTTCTTTATGATGACGCGCACTTGCCATCATTGTAATGGGCGCGGAACAATAATTGCCAAACCATGTAAAAAATGCCGTGGCAAAGGCGCAGTTGAAATTGACCGAACATTATCAGTTTCAATCCCCGCAGGTGTTGAAGATGGCACACGTATTCGCCTTTCAGGTGAGGGCGCACTTGGTGCGCGCGGCGGGCCAAAGGGTGATTTATATCTATTCCTAAGCGTGAAACGTCACGAAATTTTCGAACGCGATGGGCGTGATTTATTCATTCGCATCCCTGTTCCAATGACAAAAGCGGCATTGGGCGGCAAAATGGAAGTTCCAGTTATCGATGGCGGAAAGGCTGAAATCGATATTCCAGAAGGTTCACAAACCGGCAAACGCATAAAAATTCGCGCCCAAGGTATGACGCAATTAAAATCTGCATTGCGCGGCGATATGCATGTTGAACTTTTCGTCGAAACCCCACGCAAACTTACGCCAAAACAACGCAAACTCCTCGAAGAATTCCACGAAGATTGCTGCGCAGCATCACACCCAGAGCATGAAGGGTTTTTCGATAAAGCGAAAAAGTTTTGGGAGAAGATTGGGAAATAAATTATTCGCCCTTTGATATTGTAATTATTATGGCGCGGGTATAAAGCTGCGCCAAATATTTTTACAATGAAACCGACCAAACCTCTCCTTATTTCATTAATTATCGCGCTGCTTGCTATGCTTGGGCCGTTTGCTATTGATGCTTATTTTCCAACTTTTGATGCGGTGGCGCATGAATTTCATGTTCCTGTTGAGAAGATGCAACTTACGCTTTCGGCATATTTGGCATCATTTGCCTTTGCGACCATTTTTACAGGGCCAATGAGTGATAGTTTTGGGGATATGTTTGGCGGCGGCGGTGGACGTCAACGTAAGCAAGGGCCTGCGCGTGGTGCTGATTTAAAAATGGAATATGAAATTACGCTTGAAGATGCCTTTAAGGGTAAAAACGCCGAAATCCATGTGCCAACCGATGAAGAATGTGACCATTGTCATGGTTCTGGCGCTGAACCACCTACTCAACCTGAAACCTGCCCAACATGTGGCGGTGCGGGACAAGTAAGGGTTCAAAATGGCTTCTTTATGATGACGCGCACTTGCCATCATTGTAATGGGCGCGGAACAATAATTGCCAAACCATGTAAAAAATGCCGTGGCAAAGGCGCAGTTGAAATTGACCGAACATTATCAGTTTCAATCCCCGCAGGTGTTGAAGATGGCACACGTATTCGCCTTTCAGGTGAGGGCGCACTTGGTGCGCGCGGCGGGCCAAAGGGTGATTTATATCTATTCCTAAGCGTGAAACGTCACGAAATTTTCGAACGCGATGGGCGTGATTTATTCATTCGCATCCCTGTTCCAATGACAAAAGCGGCATTGGGCGGCAAAATGGAAGTTCCAGTTATCGATGGCGGAAAGGCTGAAATCGATATTCCAGAAGGTTCACAAACCGGCAAACGCATAAAAATTCGCGCCCAAGGTATGACGCAATTAAAATCTGCATTGCGCGGCGATATGCATGTTGAACTTTTCGTCGAAACCCCACGCAAACTTACGCCAAAACAACGCAAACTCCTCGAAGAATTCCACGAAGATTGCTGCGCAGCATCACACCCAGAGCATGAAGGGTTTTTCGATAAAGCGAAAAAGTTTTGGGAGAAGATTGGGAAATAAATTATTCGCCCTTTGATATTGTAATTATTATGGCGCGGGTATAAAGCTGCGCCAAATATTTTTACAATGAAACCGACCAAACCTCTCCTTATTTCATTAATTATCGCGCTGCTTGCTATGCTTGGGCCGTTTGCTATTGATGCTTATTTTCCAACTTTTGATGCGGTGGCGCATGAATTTCATGTTCCTGTTGAGAAGATGCAACTTACGCTTTCGGCATATTTGGCATCATTTGCCTTTGCGACCATTTTTACAGGGCCAATGAGTGATAGTTTTGGGCGGCGCAATATTATTCTAATAAGCCTTGTTTGCTTTTTGCTTTCATCAATTGCCACAATCTTTGTTCAAAATCTTGAGCAAATGATAATTATCCGTATTTTCCAAGGTATGTTTGGCGGCGCGGGGCTTGTGGTCGGTCAGGCATTGATACGCGATATTTTCGATGGCGAAATTGCTCAAAAAACCCTTTCAAATGTAACAACAATCTTTAGCCTTGCCCCTGCGATTGCACCTATTTTGGGCGGGTTTTTGTTTGTGCATTTTGGATGGCGTGCAATTTTTATATTCCTATCGCTTTTCACAATTGCGGTTCTGATTTTGGTTTGGACATCATTGCCAGAAACACTTGTACCTGAAAAACGCTTTGCGTTTAAGCCGCGCATTATTTTTAAAAACTATCTTCAAATTTTAACCAAGCCAGAATTTTTGCTTAGAATAATGACGCACACATTCGGCTTTGCAACGGCGGCGCTTTATATTTCATCATCTCAACATTTCATAATCAAAATCTTGAAACTTCAACCAACTGACTTTGGCTGGCTATTCATTCCATTCGTTTCGGGAATGATGATTGGTTCGGCGATTTCAAATAAATTGGCGGGCAAAGTAAAAGGTCAAAAATTGATAATTTATGGATTTTTGATTTGTATGGCGGCGTCAATTTTTAACATTTTTTATACATCATTCTTTGAACCCAAAATCCCATGGGCAGTTGTGCCTATTTTCTTTTATGTTTTGGGCTATTCAATCATGATACCATATATGACACTTATCACGCTTGAATTATTGCCCCACATGCGCGGCACGGCATCTGCGGCACAGAATTTCATTCGCATGAATGCCTTTGCCCTGATTTCAGCAGTATTTGCGCCATTGGTTTTTGATTCAGCGTTAAAGCTTGCAATTTGCATGATTTCTTTTTTGCTTATTGCGGCGGCAATTTGGAATTATTGCGATAAAAAATATGGAATTAGAACAATCCAATAGCTTTCATTGAAACGCTACCTTGCGAACCAACAATTATATGGTCATGCACCTCAACCTCAATTGCTTGAAGTGATTGAATAATTTTTCGCGTCATTGAAATATCATTGCCCGATGGTTTTGGGTCACCACTTGGATGATTATGAACCAAGATTACCGATGATGCCGCAAGTTCCAAGGCGCGCCGTGCAATTTCGCGTGGATAAACAGGTGCATGATCAATTGTGCCATCACCCATCATTTCATCACTTATAAGCTTTAGTTTGTTATTCAAAAACAAAACCCGAAATTGTTCACGTGTTTCATTGGCAAGTGATAATTTCAAATAAGACAAAAGCGCAGACCATGAATTCATAATCGGCTTATGTTCCAATTCCTGCTGCCCCGCCCTAAGTAAAATTGCGTGAAGCGATTTAATATGAATTGCGGCGCTTTCGCCAATGCCATTAACTTGCATAATTTCGGCAATAGGCGCGCCAATCAAATTATTAAGACTGCCAAAGCGCGCCAATAAAGCCTTTGCGATCGGCTTTACATCACGGCGCAAAATCACACCAAATAGCATTAATTCCAATAATTCATGGTCAGAGAAAGCATCCGCACCCGCTTTTAAAAAACGTTCACGCAATCTGTCACGATGACCAGAATTATCAGCCACCATTTAGCCGCCCAAATATGGTTTAAGTTCTGGATTGTGCGGCGTATAAAGGCCCTGTGGTGAAAGAGTGAAAATTTCAATCCCTGTTTCGGTAACGCCAATTGAATGTTCAAATTGCGCACTTAAAGAACGGTCTTTTGTAACCGCCGTCCAGCCATCAGGAAGGATTGTAGTTTGCCATTTGCCAAGATTTACCATTGGCTCAATGGTAAAAAACATACCCGGTTTAATCTCTGGCCCTTCGCCTGGTTTGCCATAATGAAGAACATTTGGTGCATCATGGAAAACACGCCCCAAACCATGCCCGCAAAAATCACGAACAACCGAACAATGTTGCGCTTCTACATATGTTTGAATTGCATGACCAATATCACCCATATGCGCGCCTGGTTGCGCGGCAGCCTTAAGCCCTAATTGCAAGGCTTCCCATGTAATATCCATAAGGCGCATTGATTTGCGCGGCACATCGCCAACACCATACATTCTTGATGTATCGCCAAACCAACCATCAACAATCACTGTAACATCAATATTTACAATATCACCATTTTTAAGAACTTTGTTCGATGGAATGCCGTGACAAACCACGTGATTGATAGATGTGCAAAGCGTATGTTGATAACCGCGATAACCAATGCAGGCAGGAATCCAGCCATGATCTAAAATATATTCGCGCGCCATATCGTCCAAGAAGCCAGTGGTCACACCCGGTTTCACATGCGGAATTAAAAGATCCAACACTTCGGCAGCAGCACGCCCCGCAACCCGCATTCCTTCAAAATCAGACGGGTCATAAATTTTAATTTTATTTGTTGCTTGTGCATCTGGCACATCGCTTGCGCTTATATACATTAATTGAAACGGCCTTTATTTTAATAAAGTTGGTATTTAACATTTTTTAGTCCGAAAACAAGTTTAAAGCGTAAACAAATCCATTTAAAGGGTTTTCTATGGAACAAAAAATAATACAAGCCGCTGTCATTGTCATTGGTGATGAAATCCTATCGGGGCGCACCAAAGATACTAATTCAAATACAATCGCGCTTTTTTTGGCGCCTTTCGGGATTCAGCTTAAAGAAATTCGGGTAATTGGCGATGATGAAAACACCATTATTGAAACCATAAACCACCTTCGAAAAACCTATAATTATGTTTTTACAACTGGCGGCATTGGCCCAACCCATGATGATATAACTGCTGATTGTGTTGCAAAGGCGTTTGGCGTTGACATTGATGTTCGCGATGATGCAATTGAAATGATGCTTAATCGTTACGCAAAAGAAGATTTAACCCCCGCAAGATTAAGGATGGCGCGTATTCCAGATGGTGCAAGCCTTATTAAAAACCCTGTCTCTTGGGCACCAGGTTTTCAAATGGAAAATGTATTCACCATGGCTGGCGTTCCAAATATTATGCGCGCAATGCTTGAAGATATTGCCCCGCGCTTGGAAACTGGAAAAATCATAATTTCCAAAACCATAAAGGCCGATAATCTAAAAGAAGGCGATATTGCCGCCCCATTTGGTGAGATTGCAAAACAATATAGCGAATTATCTTTTGGCTCATATCCATGGTTCACTGGAACTGGCTATGGCGCACAATTAGTTGTTCGTGGCTTTGATGAAGAAATTTTGCAAAAGGGCGTAACAGCGGTTTTATCAATGCTTGAAGACTTGGGATTAAAGCCAAGCGTTGAATAAAAAAACACAAAATAGCGAAATGTTTCAGTATATACAGAATTAAAAGCTTGACTTTTTTGTCTAATAAAAGCACTTGCGATGTCGGATTGCGGATATGGCGGAACTGGTAGACGCGCCGGACTTAAAATCCGTTGGGCAATACGCCCGTGCCGGTTCGATTCCGGCTATCCGCACCATTTCTTTTCCCATGTAGTTTTCTCCTTCTGTGGGCTCTAAGTCATTGAAAAATTTGAACGGAAGTGCCAATTCTTTGGTTTGATACCCGTGCTCTCGTGAATAGACCACTTCGCCACAAAATGCGAGTTTTAGCACGGCACGCTTTGACGCTAAATCATTGTTTTCCCAAAGCTTATATGGGTTTTCTATGAATCCCAAAGCGGTTTGATACATAGCATCAAAACTCATTATTGGGCGACCACATTTTGCAAGCTTATCTTCTGTTTCAGCGCGATAAACCTCAAGCTCTTTGATACGCTTTTCATAGGCCGCCACCAAAGTTTGCGATTCTGAATCGATAATGCGGTCAACAATTTGTGTGATTTGCTTATTTGTTTTTTCAATTTCGCTTTGAAGAGTTTTCTTGTCGGTAGATTTCGCCGATAGTTTTTCATCCCACAAATTCTTGAGCATTTCAGAGGCAAGCGCAAATAGGTCTTCGCTTGGACGCATGCTTTTAAGAATTAGTTCAAATTCAGCTTCCATCTTTTCTTTGCGAATAGATTTGCCTTTTAGGTCACAACCGCGCGTTTGGCAGACATAATAAGGGTATTTGGCGCTTCTGCCTTTTGACCAACATGAAGTTAAATGGTTGCCGCAGCACTCACAGCGCACAAATCCCCTAAGTGCAAAGTCTTCGCTAATATCTTTACGCGCTGGCATTTTTGCCTTTTCTTTCAGTTTTTCTTGCACACGCTGATAAGTCTCGAAACTTATAAGCGGTTCATGCCGTGCCTTCACCATGTGAATATTCCATTCAGGTGCATTCAAGTAACCCGCATAATGGGGACGGGTAAGCAGTTCAGAAACACGTTCAATGCTCAAAGTTATTTTGCGAGCGTGAGGCCAAGCTGGATGATCTTCCAGATAACGCATGATTTCAGATTGGTTGCTAAACCGCCCCGAAGCATAACCTTGATAAATATCCCGCATAACGCTTGCCAAGGGTTCATCTGGCACAAGGATACGCCCATGCTCTGCATGTTTAGTCATTCGGTAGCCGATTGGTGCTTTAAACGTC
>CAZKYS010000090.1:0-9618 GCA_964557085.1 uncultured Caulobacteraceae bacterium | reverse complement strand
TTTTTAACATCAGCGGCGAAGAATGCGTGCATATCGCCACCAATCACCACACAAGATGACTGTTTTTGACGGCGTGCCATTGTGTCAATAATTTTTTGGCGCGCTGGGTTAAAGCCCGACCAGCCTTCATTAAATACGACCGCCTCACCCTTGTCATTTTTTTGTGCCAAGTCACCAAAGAATGTCGGTTGCACCAAAACACTCCAACGCGTGTTGCCGCGCATAAAATTATCATTCACAAAGCGCTCCTGCTGAGCACCAAGTATAGAGCGGGTTTTATCGCTTAAGTCTGCACAATTTGCTTTTGATATCATCTCACCAGTATATTTTTCAGGATTTGAAGGGCACGAAGCACGTGGTCTAAATTGGCGCGTGTCAAGCAAAGTAAACTCAAGCAAATCGCCAAAAGTTGATTGCCCATAAATTCGCATACGGTTTACGGCATCAAAGCGCGAACGCGCACGAAGCGGCAAATGTTCAAAATAGGCTTTATATGACGCAAGACGGCGTGCCACAAAAGTTTTCTCATCAAGCCCTGGAAGGGTTGAACCCCAATCACCTTGATAATCATTGGCAACCTCATGGTCATCCCAAATGAATAGCCAAGGCGCGACGGCATGCGCAGCTTGTAGGTCTTTATCAAGTTTTGTTACGGCATGAATAAGGCGGTATTCATCAACGCTTGTTGCCTCATTAACAGGCATACGGCGCAATTGTGGACCCCATGAAACTTCATAAATATAGTCACCAAGACCAAGAATAATATCAGGATGCTGTTCGGCAATATCACGATATGCGGTATAATAACCTTGCTCATAATGGGCACATGAATGCCAAGCGAATTTTAATTTATCAAGTTTTTGCGCAAATAATGGCGCGGTGATGGTTCGGCCAATAGGGCTTGCAACACCGCCGCAACGGAAGCGATAAAAATAATTGCGGCCAGCAGGAAGACCATTGATTTCAGCATGAACCGAATGAGCATTATCAGGGCGCGCAATTTCGGTTTGTCTGCGAACTATTTTTGTAAATTTCTCATCTTCAGCAACTTCGACTAGAACTTCAACCAAGTCTTGAGTGAAAGGTTCAATATCAAATGGATTGGGTGCAAGGCGCGTCCAAAGAACAAAGCCTTCAGGGGTTGGATCGCCTGATGCAACACCCATTGAAAATGGGTCATTGATAAATTTTGGGGTTGCGGCAAATGCATTGCCCTTCCAAGGACTAGCTAAAGATGCAGCAGCCGCACCCATTGCCATAGACGATAGAAAACGGCGACGCTTAATACCAAAATCATCAAATTCCATTTATTGCCCCTATTCCCAAATACTTTCTATGCCCAAAAACTCCATTGGGTTTGGGCATATTTTTTTCCATGATTCTATTTCAATTGGACGACATAGGCCATAGAAATCACCTTCTTTGCCTAGCATATCAAGTATAATTTGAAAGTGTAAGTGCGAAGGCCATCCACCATTTACATTCTCGTCGCCCAAATGGGCAAATTCCTGACCTGCCTCAATAATTTGCCCAATTTCAAGGCTATCTAAATCCTTAAGTGAAAGGTGGCCGTATAAAGTATAAAATGTTGTTTGCGCAAAATCATGTTGCAATATTATGCATGGACCATAATCACGCGGGCCATTATTATTTTTAAAACTATGAATTTTGCCTTTTAAGGGCGCAAAGACCGCCTCACCCGCTGGCTTGAATAAATCAAGGCCAAGGTGAAGGGTGCGCATATCTTCAGGTGCGATATTTGCATCTGTTGCGCCGATTATTCGATTTTCAAGATAGCCGCCAACATAAAGCTTATTAGAATTAAGTGCGGGCCATTTATCACCCGCCATATCAACTTCGCCCGTTTTTATTTCAGGAAGTTTGCCATTATGTGCGCCGCGCATAATTTCATTTTTACAGGCACCATTTTGCTTAAGCCACGCAGCATATTTTTCATAAAGATTATCTACATAATCTTGCGTAAACATCGAAAAACTTCCCTTCAGCATCATCCTAGCAAATAGCAAAAAAATTAAAACCAAAATACGCAATAAAAAAGGCGAAAGGTCACCCTTTCGCCTTTGATATAAATTATCTTTTGATAATTAGAATTTAGTGCGCAATGCCATAACAAATGTACGCGGTGCAGCTACGTTAAACGCTGGTGCAGAACCAGAACGTGTAGTGCCGTTTGACAAAGTTGTTGTTTGTGCGTTGTTTGTTGAAGAAATGCTTGTGAAATATTGAGTATTAAACAAGTTGATTACGTTGAACTGCAAATATGTGTCTTTATTTGTTGGCAAGAAATCCCAACGCATAGACGCATTCCAAGAAGTATATTCTGGTGCAACGTCATCATTCATATCAGTTGAGAAACGGTTGCCAACATATTTACCACTTAAAGAGAAATGCAATTCATCAGCAAAATCATAAGTAGCACCCCAAGTTACCATTTTACGTGGAGTTTCAGCTAATTCTTTGCCTTTTGTTGCAATAGTGATTGGCGTCACAACGCTGCCAACAACAGTACGTGCAACAACTAAATCTTCTTGCATTTCAGTGTTGGTGAAAGTGATACCAGCATTCAAATTAAGATTATTAGTTGGGCTGTATGAAATATAGCCTTCAAAGCCATCACGTTTCACTTCACCAACGTTTCTGTCCAAAGTGATACCAAGATCAGCGTCATAAGCACTTAGAATACGGTTTTTGTCATCACCTTTAAAGAATGTTGCTGTTGCAAAAACTTTTTGACCAATGAAACGGTAACCCAATTCCATGTTAGTAGTAGTTTCTGAATCAGGCGCCGCAGCAACCATTTTATTAGTTACTGGATTGATGAAAACTGCATAATAATTGTCAGTTTTAGGCGAAGACAAAGCTTCAGAATATGACGCGAAAACTTGGTGATTTTGCATGAAGCGATAAGTCAAACCAATGTTTGGCGAAGTTTTGCTAAATGAATATGTTCTTTTGTAAGGAGCAATCCATTTAGTTGTGCCAGAAGATGCAAATGTCACAACATTAATATCTGAATCTGCGGTTGCAGTTGTAGAATTTGGCGCTTCTGTTGTGCAAAGATAGTTAAAGCCACCATTGTTTGGTGAATAGCATCTTTGATCCAAATTACGTGTCATTTTTTGTGAACGTAGGCCAAGTGACAATGTCAAAGCATCATCAAAGAATTTGCCACGATATTCCAAAGAATAAACGTCAACATTTGCGTTAGAGAAACGGTTACGACGTGTATAATAAGAACCATCAGAACCTGTGATACGAAGCGCTGCATCTTCTTGACCACCAAAATAATTAGGGGTCAAAGTTGTGTTCAAATCACCTTTAATTACAACGCCTTCACCAGTTTGTTTTGTACGACCACGATCGAAAGAAGCACCCAAACGAATTGTTTGCTTGTCAGTCAATTTGTAAATAGCAGAAGTAGTTAAAGAAACACGGTTTGTATTTGTGTTATTAGGGTTGAAAATTGCAACGTTAGTTGCAGATTGAGCACCAGTTTGGATAGCAGAAATAACGCCATCGCCATTATAATCTTTATTGGCAAGTTTAGTGTAAGTTGTGAAGCTTGTGCCAGGAACTACAGTACCATTTGCTAATGTAGTAGTACCATATACACGACCAGTTACTTCATCAATAAAGCCAACGCCGCCGCCATTTGCCAATACATATTGATATGTTGGGTCAAATGTCACTGACAATTTGTCATTGATATTGAATTTAGAAGAACCACGCAAGTTACCAGTGTTTGATGGGTTTACGTTGTTTACACCAGCAGAATTGTAATCATAACCTCGTGAAGCAATTTGTGCTTTAGATTGGTTAAACATGAAAATATTGCGGTTTTCATTATAGTGACCAGACAAAGAAACAAAGCTATCATTTGGAAGATCTTGATAGATACGGAAGTTATATTGATCTTTTTTCAATTCGCCAGGAACGAAAACTTCACGTGTCCAAGTGTCATATTGTTGTTTTGTGATTGCAACAAAAGCTTTTGTACCCCAAGGGCCAAATTTACCGCTATCTAAACGAACAAAACCGTTTGTATATTTGCTGCTGCCTATAGCAAGTTTAACAACAGCAGACATTTTGTCTTCTGGCTTACAAGTATTGTAGTTAACAGTACCGCCTGTTGCAGAAGCAGACATAGAGTCAACGTCAGTAGCACCAGTGCTTACAGACGCTTGGCAAATTAGTTCTGGTTCAACTTGTTGGTTAGTGTAGATTGCATAATTACCAGCGTCATTTAGCTGAACACCGTCAACAGTCAATGAAATTCTTGGGCCATCAAGACCACGGATACGAAGGTTGCCACCAGATGAACCGTAAGCATCGTTGTTTGTGAAGTTGAAACCAGGAACTGTGTTCAAAGTTTCAATTATGGTTTGACCAGGTGCAGCCTGAGAGATTGCTTTTTGGTCAATAACCATTTTAGTTTTTGTGCCAGTTTCTTTAACTGTGTTACCAACTTTACGGCTACCTTTAACGATTACTTTTTCAACTGTCTCAGTTGCAGTTGATTGTGCAAATGCTTCAGTGGCGAAAACAAGCGACAAGCATGACACGCCAGCAAGAACTAAATGTTTGCTAAATTTCATAAAAAATCCCCATACCCAAAACAAAACTAGGGCTAGTGTTAATTAAAATTGCAACCATAGTTTCAAAGGTTAACAATTTTTAACGGCCTAATGCGTCCTTTATGTGACAAAACCATGACACTCAAGGGTATTGAAGGCAAAAAACTGTGTGCAATTGCGAAATAAGAATGATAGTTGCAAGGTTGCTACACTTGTTGCGTGAATCTTGTTCATATTAACCATAATTCAAATGAAAAACTGTTTTAGCTCTAAAAAATTGGCAAATTAATTCGTGATTAATCGCGCCATAAAGAATCTAAAAACTGAATAATTTTGATTCTAAAAATTAGGAACAAGCAGAAAAAACAAATTTTAAACTAAAACGTCACCCTATCATTAATTATCTAATCGAATAGTTCTTTGCCTTTAATCTTGCGCGCAATGCAGCTTCATCAATTGCATATAATTTCCATGCATCAGGATATTGGCCGAAATATAGAATGCACTTTTTAGTATTATCATCTGGGATACATACTTTTGTTTCGCTTATATATTGTATCGCAAGACTAGTTTTAAAGCGCGAAGGTAATTTTAGATTTTGATCAAGCCCCGCTTTTTGTGCAAAATAGCTTAGGTTTTCGGTGCTTAATGCCTCATCAGTAATCATATCTACGATTGGTTTAGCCAGATTTGCAATAGCAACAGCCGCCAATTTTGCCTTAAAATCATTGCCCATTTGTTTAGTTGCCTGATCAATTGCAATATCACTGGCAATGAAATTTGCTTGGCGCTTTAATGATTCGCGATCAAGGTGACGTTCAATTTTATACGAATCATTATTTTGAAGGCCTGTTACAAATTCTAGAATATCATCAGCTGCGGCAATTTTACCAGTTGTAGCGCATGAATTAAGGAATAGGATTGCTATCAATAAAAGTTTTTTCATAGGTAGATTATTTCATTATTCGCTATGAACGGGAAGTGAATATATAGGCACAATTACCATATTTTATATATGGTTATTTGTATTTTTATTATGTTCATTTTCAATTCAGGTTTGAATATACATAATTTCCTTGAGAATGCGCCCTTACTGGTTTGGCCAATAAGGGCACACCTTTTGCCGAACTGCATGATTTCGAGGCAAAGCAGTTCGGCAACATAATAACTAGTTTCTTATCAAATAGTCAAATGCCCCAAGCGCAGCATTTGCACCCGACCCCATTGCAATAATTATTTGTTTGTAAACGCTATTTGTACAATCTCCGGCTGCAAAAACACCCTTTACATTAGTGGCTCCGTGACCATCAACAATTATTTCGCCAAATTTCGAACGCTCAACTAAATCGCCCACAAATTCAGTATTTGGAACCAAGCCAATTTGCACAAAAACACCGTCTAAAGGAATATGTGTTTCTTTTTGGGTTTCACGATCTATGAAACTTATACCGTTAACTAGGTCTGTGCCTGTTATTTCCTTGGTTTGCACATTTTTGTGAACTGTTACATTCGGAAGTGAATATAAACGTTCCTGCAAAACTGCATCTGCTTTTAATTCTGGCATGAATTCCAAAACTGTTACGTGGCGCACGACGCCCGCCAAATCAATTGCCGCCTCTATGCCTGAATTACCACCGCCAATAACTGCAACATCTTTGCCTTTAAACAATGGGCCATCACAATGCGGGCAATATGCAACGCCTTTGTTTTTATATTCTTTTTCCCCTGGCACATTCACATTGCGCCATCTTGCGCCAGTTGCAACAATCAAGGCTTTGGTTTTTAGAACTGCACCATTTTCAAGCTCAACCACAACCATTTCATTTTTACGAACTGATTTTGCGGTTTGAAGGTTCATAATATCAACATCATATTCTTTGACATGTTCTTCAAGCTGCGCCGCAAGTTTTGGGCCTTCGGTATATTTTGTGGCAATAAAATTTTCGATACCCATTGTATCCATAACTTGCCCGCCGAAACGTTCGGCAACAATACCTGTTCTTATGCCTTTACGGGCCGCATAGATTGCCGCTGCTGCCCCTGCTGGGCCGCCGCCTAAAATTAGCACGTCAAATGGTTCTTTATTATTCAAAATTTTTGCATCGCGTGCTGCCGCGCCAGTGTCAATTTTAGCGATAATTTCTTCCAAAGTAACGCGACCTGATTCAAAGAATTCGCCATTCAAAAAAACATTTGGAACCGCCATAATTTGGCGCTCTTCAACTTCTTTTTGGAAAGCGCCGCCCTCAATCATTGTATGTGTGATATTTGGGTTAAGCGCCGCCATCGTATTCAATGCCTGAACAACATCAGGGCAATTATGGCAGGTAAGCGAAACATAGGTTTCGAAATTAAAATTGCCTTGAATATTTTTGATTGCATCAATCAAAGCATCATCAATCTTTGGTTTGCGCCCTGAAACTTGTAAAAGCGCCAAAACCAATGATGTAAATTCATGCCCCAATGGAACACCTGCGAATGTTATTCCGCTTGCGCCATTTGGGCGGTTTACTTCAAAACTTGGGGTGCGATTGAGTTTTGCATTTTCAACCGAAATACGCGGCGACATTGATGCAATCTCCTCAACTAAATTGCGCATTTCAAGCGAAACTGCATCATCACCTGCACTGATTTTTAAAACAATATCGCCTTCTAAAAGGGCAAGATATTGGTTTAATTGTGCTTTAATATTAGCGTCCAACGCCATTTTAAATCTCCGTGAAAAATTCAATAAAAGTCCGAAAGTGCACCATTTATATATCTCACGCTTATGTTCGGGGCATTTGCTAATCGCAAATGCTATTCCCTCACCGCTCCTATGGGGCGCCGCACTTGCGGCGGAGCACCGCTTGGCGCTCGCTGTCTTTACGGATTGGTTCGTGATTTACCCGATTAAACGCGAAGTTCAATGCACATTGGGGTTTTCATTAAATGTGGGTGAAAAAGTTTGCGGCTATATTGCCAGATAAATCCCCTTCCCCCAGTTAAAGGGGGAAGGGTTTGAAATTGTTTTTAGATTTTGCCAACAAGGTCAAGTGACGGTGCCAAAGTTGCCGCGCCTTCTTGCCATTTAGCTGGGCAAACTTCACCTGGGTGATTGCGAACATATTGTGCCGCTTTTACTTTACGCAAAAGTTCAGACGCATCACGGCCAACACCACCACAAGTGATTTCAACGATTTGGATTTTGCCATCAGGGTCAATAACAAAAGTACCGCGATCTGCAAGGCCAGCTTCTTCAATCATTACATCAAAATTGCGTGTGATTGTGCCAGTTGCATCGCCAACCATTGGATAATTGATTTTTGCAATTGTTTCAGATGAATCATGCCATGCTTTGTGGGTGAAATGTGTATCGGTAGAAACCGCATAAATTTCCACACCTAGTTTTTGAAACTCTGCATAAGAATCAGCCAAATCACCAAGCTCAGTTGGGCAAACGAATGTGAAATCAGCAGGATAGAAGAAAACAACTGACCAGCCGCCTTTTAAATTAGCTTCTGAAACTTCAAAGAAGCCTTTGCCCGCTTGGAAAGCAGTTGATTTAAAAGGTTTTACTTCGGTATTAATCAATGACATTTATTTTTTCCTTTAAAAAATCTGTTCATCAAATTGATGACATTTGGGTTATAAAACTTTTGCCTATTAATTGTCCAATCAATTGTTTTTGACATTTCAATAGATTTTATCTATATAAGTTAAATGCAATTACCATCAATTCGCCAATTAACATTCTTAATCGCTCTTGCCGATAAGGGAAGCTTTATAGCAGCCGCCGATAGTGTTTTTGTGACACAACCATCGCTGTCTGCTGGTCTTAAAGAGCTTGAGACTATATTGGGTGCAAAATTGGTTGAACGTGGTCGAAAGGGTGTAAAATTCACGCCCGCCGGCAAAGAAGCCTTGGCACGCGCCCGAACAATCATTGCCGCAGCAATTGAATTAAAAGACGGGGTTCGCGCCGCCGCCGAACCATTAACTGGCACCTTTAGATTGGGAATAATCCCAACAATTGCGCCATTTTTATCGCCCGATGCAGTTCCTGCGCTAAAGAAACAATATCCAAAACTTAGGCTTTATTTACGTGAAGAACAAACCGCACGCCTTATCGATGGTTTACGTGATCATGAATTAGATGCCGCAATTTTGGCATTGCCATATGAGGCCAATGGCATTGAAACCATGCCGCTTGCCGATGATGAGTTTTTGTTTATCGCACCCAAAAATCACGAACTTGCCAATAAAAAAATCCTAAAGCCTGAAGATATTGATATTTCCAATATTTTATTACTCGAAGATGGGCATTGCCTACGTGATCATGCGATTAAAATATGCGGTGCAAGTGGCCTTGGTGCAGAAGAAGTGCGCGCAACATCACTTTTCACACTTGTGCAAATGGTGGCGGGCGGGATGGGGGTTTCATTAATCCCCAAACTTGCAATTGATGCAGGTATTGGCCTTGATGGTGTAAGTGTTCGGCATTTTTCACCGCCAATCATTGGGCGTCAAATTGGCCTTGCATGGCGCAAAGGCTCAAGCCGAATTAACGAAGCCAAAACTTTGGCAAATGTGCTTTGTAAACAATTTCAAAAGTAAACAATTTGAAAAATTTTAATCCAATAAATTATAGCGAATTTTTTCAATTTGAGTTTTTGAAACACCAATGTTTTCAAGATAATTTTCAACCACCCCATGGCGATTTTTAATTTCATCCATAATTGCCGCAAGGTATGATTCGCGCACCGCACCAAGCGGATACAAAGCCTCTTTGCCAATATTTTTTCCAATAATCGGGCGTATTTTTTCTAAATATTCTTCGATAATCTGGTCAATATTCGGGATTTTATTGGTAAGAAGATAATCATCCATTATATCATCATCATTAACCCCAAGGGTTTTAAGGATTAATGCGCACAAAGTGCCGGTTCTATCCTTACCTGCGGTGCAATGAATTATAAGTGGAACTTCATTTTGGCGATTTAAAAATAAAAAAAATTGAAAATAATATGTTTTCTGCGCACGA
>CAZKYS010000089.1:0-9861 GCA_964557085.1 uncultured Caulobacteraceae bacterium | reverse complement strand
ATTAACTGCACCCCCGCCCCGCGCAGCTTTTACTAAGCGTCATTTGCTGCAAATTGATGATTTAAATCGCCTTGAAGCCCTTGAACTTCTTGAGCGGGCAGAGCTTTTTCTTCCTTATACACAGGCAAAAGAAAAGAAGTTGGAAACCCTTAAGGGGCGCACGCTTGTAAATTTATTTTTCGAAAATTCCACACGCACACAGGCAAGTTTTGAACTTGCTGGTAAACGCCTTGGCGCGGATGTTGTTAATATGAGCGTTAAGACTTCATCGGTTGCCAAGGGTGAAACCCTTCTTGATACTGCCGCCACATTGAATGCGATGGGCCCAGATTTATTGGTTGTGCGCCATCAATCATCGGGCGCGGTGCAATTATTATCACGCAAAGTTTCGTGCAGCGTTGTTAATGCAGGTGATGGCAAGCATGAACATCCATCACAGGCATTTTTAGATAGCCTAACCCTAAAACGCACTTTTGGGCGTATTGAAGGGCTTAAGATTGCCATTTGCGGCGATATTCTTCATTCGCGGGTTGCCCGTTCCAACATCATGCTTTTGAATATGTTGGGCGCAGAAGTAAGATTAATCGCCCCGCCAACATTAATGCCAAATAGCGCCGATTTATGGGGTGTAAAGATTTATGACAATCTTGAAGAAGGCATCAAAAATGTTGATGTAATCATGGCCTTAAGATTGCAATTAGAACGTATGGAAGGTTCCTTCCTACCAAGTCCACGTGAATATTTTAGATTTTACGGAATTGACCGTGACCGCCTAAAACATGCCGCGCCGCACGTAAAAATCATGCATCCAGGGCCAATGAATCGCGGAATTGAAATTGATTCAGACATTGCAGATGATCCAAAAATTTCGCTAATAGCTGACCAAGTTGAATCAGGGGTTGCAATGCGCATGGCAATCTTGGAGGCTTTGGCATCATTCGGGGGGAATGAATAATGAGCGTGATATATTTCAAAAACGCCCGCATCATAGACCCCGCCACCAATTTCGATGCCCAAGGGGAAATTTTGGTTGAAGATGGAATAATTACTGGCTTTGCCGAAACCCTATCTTCAATCCCATCAAATTGCGAAGTGATTGATTGCGATGGTCACGCATTAATGCCTGGTATTATTGATATGCGCGTTTCAACGGGTGAACCGGGTGCTGAACATCGGGAAACTTTAAAAACCGCAGGGCGCGCGGCAGTTGCGGGTGGAATAACCACAATTGTTGTGCAGCCAGATACCGCGCCAGTAATTGATGAAGCATCATTGGTTGATTTTATCAAGCGCCGTGGGCGCGACCATGCATTATGCAAAGTTTTGCCATGTGGTGCACTTACCAAGGGGCTTGATGGTGCGCAAATGGCGGAAATTGGCCTTATGTCATCGGCGGGTGCAATAATGTTTTCAAATGGGCAAAAGCCGATTGAAAATACCAAAATCATGCATCGCCTCATGACTTATTCAACCGCGTATGACGCACTTATAAGTTCGCGCCCACAAGATCCGTGGTTATCATCGGGTGGGGTTATGGCATCATGCGAATTATCGGCACGCCTTGGCCTTTCGGGCATAAGCGCAAATGCCGAAACTATTTTTGCCAATCGTGACATTGCATTAGCAGAGTCAACGGGCGCAAGGCTTTTGCTTGATATGATTTCAAGCAAGAAAACATTGCCATTAATCGAAAATGCCAAAGCGCACGGGCTTGATGTTTATGCCAGTGTGAATATTCACAATCTTTGCATGAATTTTTACGACATTGGTGATTATCGCACCTTTGCCAAATTATCACCACCATTACGCGGCGAAGATGATAGGAAAGCTTTAGTCGCGGGCATCAAAAGCGGAATTATTGACGTTATAGTATCAGGTCACGACCCCCGCCCCGCCGAAGAAAAACGCCTTCCATTCGATGAGGCAAGTTTTGGTGCATCGGCTTTGGAGGCATTACTTCCAGCCGCCCTTACTCTTTACCATGATGGCAGTTTGGAATTATTGGAAATTGTGCGCGCTTTATCTTATAATCCTGCACAAATTTTGGGGCTTGAAAGCGGTAAAATCGCGATTGGTGCCCCTGCGGATATTATTTTGGTTGATTTAGGTTATCCAATTAAATTTGATGCCGCAAAATTACATTCAAAAGGCAAAAATGCCGCCTTTGATGAACGATTACTTCAGGGGCAGGTTCTGCAATGTTTCGTTGACGGTGATAAAGTTTTCGACCTAAATATCGGCCATATATAAGGAAAAAAAGGGTGGAATACGCTTTATCTATTATCGGCGGTTATTTATTGGGTTCAATTCCCTTTGGTTTGATTATCACAAAACTTGCGGGGCTTGGTGATATTCGTGATATTGGCTCTGGCAATATTGGGGCAACCAATGTTTTAAGAACGGGGCGCAAAGATATTGCTGCGGCAACCCTAATTCTTGACGCCGCAAAAGCAATGTTGGCTTTAGCTATTTTCCGCCATTTTTACGGGAATGATATTGGCTTTATCGCGGGCGCATCAGCATTTTTGGGGCATTGTTTCCCTGTTTGGCTTAAATTCAATGGTGG
The DNA here is from genome assembly GCA_964557085.1 of uncultured Caulobacteraceae bacterium. Taxonomy (GTDB): domain Bacteria; phylum Pseudomonadota; class Alphaproteobacteria; order Caulobacterales; family Aquidulcibacteraceae; genus Pseudaquidulcibacter. Next base: position 7,295 of record CAZKYS010000089.1, on the reverse strand, counting down.
TAAAGGTGTTGCAACATTTTTTGGCACGCTTTTGGTTGGGATTTGGCCTGTTGGTATTTTGGGAATTTTAATGTGGCTTGCATGCGCTTTTACCTTTAGATATTCATCATTGGCGGCATTGATTGCGGCACTTTTGGCGCCATTATTCGCGCTTTTATTCCCACATAGCAATATTATGATTGGCGCAATTTCATTTATGACATTGCTTATTTTCATTCGCCACCATGAAAATATTGGCCGCCTTTTAAAGGGTCAAGAAAGCAAGATTGGCGGCAAAAAAGAATAATGGGCGCACGCGAAACCGAAATTTTCAATTGGCTTAAACTTGCAAGAACTGATGGCATTGGGCCAATAAGTTTTTTCGGGCTTTTGGCAAAATTTGGCGATGCAAAATCGGCGCTTAATGCCATTCCCAAAATTACGGCAAAATCGGGTGCATTAAAATATAAAATCCCCAATGGTGATATAATTCATCAAGAAATTGAAAAAACACATAATTTTGGCGGGCGCTTTTTCCTTGCAAAGGATGATGATTATCCTTTGGAACTTAAAAATATCAACCCGCCGCCGCCAATCATAAGTGCAGTTGGTAATTTTTCACTTTTATCAAAGCCAAAAATTGCCATTGTTGGCGCGCGTAATGCCTCTATGGTTGGTATAAAAATGGCGCGCGAATTGGCGGATAATTTATCAAAGGCGGGTTTTATAATTACTTCTGGCCTTGCGCGCGGAATTGATGGCGCGGCGCATGTTGCAAGCTTAAATGGCGGCACAATCGCGGTTGTTGCGGGCGGAATTGACCATATTTACCCGCCCGAACACAAGGAATTATACGAAAAAATCAAAGAAGTTGGCCTTATTATTTCGGAAAATCGCTTTGGTGCCGAAGTTTTTGCGCGTGATTTTCCACGCCGCAACCGCATAATCTCTGGCCTTTCATTAGGTGTAATTGTGGTCGAGGCGGAGGAAAAATCAGGCTCACTAATAAGTGCGCGCTTTGCCAATGAACAGGGGCGCGAAGTTATGGCAATTCCGGGTTCCCCGCTTGACCCACGCGCCTATGGCCCGAACCATTTAATCAAAGAAGGCGCGGCCTTAATCACCAATGCCAATGATGTAATCGAAATTATCCAAAGCCAAAGAAAATTCAAAGAAGATAGTTTCGAATTTGAAATCCAAAATCAAAATATCGAAATTGATAATAATCTAAACCAAGAAATATTATCACTTTTATCCCCCGTCGCAATTTCAATGGATGAATTATGCATGCAAACTGGCCGCCCATGGCGCGTAATTGCGGCGGCGATTGTTGAATTGGAAATAGAAGGGAAAGCGTTTATTAAAAATGGAAATATGGTTTCAAACTGCCCCTAGTGATAAATCCCAACTCCATATACCATATTGACAAAACCCATTAAATTGCCGCATGGGCTTAGTGTAAAGTTTTAAATAAAGAAGAATAATGCAAGTCGTAATCGTTGAATCACCCGCAAAAGCGAAAACAATCAATAAATATCTTGGTAAAGATTATGACGTAATCGCAAGTTTTGGTCATGTCCGTGATTTACCATCAAAGGATGGTTCGGTTGAACCTGAAAAAGACTTTGCAATGCATTTTGAATCTGATGCGCGCGGCAAAGATAAAATAAAGGCAATTGTTGATTTAGTAAAAAAATCAAATGGCGTAATCCTCGCAACCGACCCTGATAGAGAGGGTGAGGCTATTTCATGGCATATCGTTGAGATTTTGCGTGATAAAAAGCTTCTTGGTAAAATTCCTGTTTCGCGTGTTACTTTTAATGCCATTACCAAGAATGCGGTTCTTGAGGCGATGGCAAATCCGCGCGAAATCAATCAGGAATTGGTTGATGCCTATTTGGCGCGCCGCGCGATTGATTATCTTGTGGGCTTTGAATTATCGCCTGTATTATGGCGCAAATTACCAGGCGCGCGTTCTGCGGGGCGTGTGCAATCAGTTACCCTAAGACTTGTTGTTGAGCGTGAGCAGGAAATCGAAGATTTCATCACCCAAGAATATTGGTCAATCATCGCCAATGGTAAATCTGGAAGTTCTGCGCCTTTTGATGTGCGCCTTGTAAATTTAAACGGCAAAAAACTTGGCAAATATGATATTGCCAATGAGGCAATGGCGAAGGCTGCGGCAGCGCAAATTAAAAATTCAAATTATGTGGTTGGCAATGTTGAACAAAAACCACAAAAAAGAAACCCATTCGCGCCATTCACCACGTCAACCCTTCAACAAGAGGCGGCGCGTAAACTTGGTTTTTCAACCAAGCGCACAATGGAAATTGCCCAAAAACTTTATGAAGGCGTTGATATTGGCGGCGAAACCCAAGGTCTTATAACTTATATGCGAACCGATGGCGTTGATATGGCACCAGAGGCTATTCAAAGCGCACGTCATTATATTGAAAATAAATATGGTTCGCCATATTTGCCACGCACACCACGCCTCTATCAATCCAAAGCCAAAAATGCCCAAGAGGCGCACGAGGCCATTCGCCCAACTGACATGATGCGCGAACCATCAAGATTGCGTTTAGACCCTGATATGGCGCGCCTTTATGATTTAATCTGGAAACGTGCGATAGCTTCGCAAATGGAAGCTGCCGAATTTATGCGCACCACAATTGATATTGAAGCGACAGATAAAAATTCAACCCTTCGTGCCAATGGGCAAGTTGTTGTATTTGAAGGCTATCAAGCGCTTTATCAAGAAGGCGTTGACGAAAAAGAAGATGATGAAAATGCCCGCCTTCCCGCACTTAAAGTCGGTGAAGAAATTGGCGTTTCAAACATAAAACCCAACCAACATTTCACCGAACCGCCCCCACGTTACAGTGAGGCCACCTTGGTCAAAAAAATGGAAGAATTGGGCATTGGACGGCCATCAACCTATTCTTCAACCCTATCGGTTCTTCAAGACCGCGAATATATGAAACTTGAAAAAGGGCGTTTCCACCCTGAAACTAAGGGGCGTTTGGTTATTGCCTTTTTGGAATCATTCTTTGGTAAATATGTTGAATATGGTTTTACCGCCGATCTTGAAGAAAAACTTGATTTGGTATCTGCGGGGTCTTTGGAATGGAAAAAACTCCTGCGTGAGTTTTGGATTGATTTTCATGGCGGCATCACCGACATGGCGGATGTTCGCATCACCCAAGTTATTGATGAATTAAATGGTCGCCTTGAAAATTATCTTTTCCCAAAAGTTGATGGCGTTAATTCACGCACATGCCCGCAATGTGGCAATGGAACATTAAGCCTTAAGATTTCGCGCTATGGTTCATTCACTGGATGCTCTAATTATCCTGAATGTAAATTTACGCGCCAATTGGGCGGCGATAATGAAACTTCGAATGGCGAAAATGGCGATGTTGAATTAGGCATTGATGACACAAGCGGCCTTGCGGTTTTATTGCGCAACGGGCGTTTTGGTTATTATGTTCAACTAGGCGAAGACCCCGAAAAAGGTAGCAAAGAAAAGCCAAAACGGGCATCTTTGCCAAAGGGTTGGGCACCTGATGCCATGACTTTTGAAAAAGCCATGCAATTATTATCATTGCCACGAATAATCGGTCAGCATCCCGAAGATGGCAAAGATATTGTCACAAATATTGGGCGCTTCGGGCCATATATTTTGCATGATGGCACTTATGCCAACCTTCCCGATGTCAATGAGATTTTTGAAATCGGTATTAATCGCGCGGTTGATTTACTTGCCCAAAAACGTGCAGGTGGTGGGCGCGGTGCGCGTTCTGCACCTGCGGCTTTAAAAGAGCTTGGGCAAAATGCTGACGGTGTTGATGTTAAACTTATGTCGGGTCGTTATGGGCCTTATGTTACCGATGGCACAACTAATGCGACTTTGCCAAAAGATGTGTCGCAAGATAGTTTGACACTTGAAATTGCGATTGGGCTTTTGGAGGCACGCGCGGCACTTGGCCCTGCGAAAAAAGGGCGTAAAGCACCTGCGCGTAAAACTGCGGCGAAAAAAGCGCCCGCAAAGAAACCTGCGGCAAAGAAAACCACAACAACTAAAAAGGCAAAATCTTGAGCAAGAAAATTATCAAGAAGGTAAAAAGAAGCCACAAGGAATTTCCCATTCTTGATAAAGCAAACTTACTTAAGTTTATCGAACAATCGGGCGGGCATTTACAAAAACGCGATATTGCCAATCACTTTAATATTAAGGGTGATGATAGGCGCAAATTAAACGCCATGCTTCGCGATTTAGACGCATCGGGCGAATTAAATTTAAAACGCCGCAAAGAAGTTTCAAGTTTTGACGCACCGCCCAAATCATCAATTTATCAAGCCATAGAAGTTGATGAACATGGCGATTTATGGTGTCGCCAAGTTGGCGAAGATGGTCTTATTGGTTCTAAATTCATTATTGCCATGTCATTTGGACGCGATAAGGGCGATAGTGTTGGTATTGGTGAACGATTTGTTGGGGTTTCACGTAAGTCCAAGATTGATGAAAAGTTTGAAGTCAAAATAATAAAAAAACTTGGTGCAAATATTTCGCGTCTGTTCGGGGTTTTGCATCTTGAACCTAATCAAGTTGGGCGAATTATCCCCGCCGATAGAAAAAACAAACACGAATTAATGGTTCTGCCACAGCATTTGAATGATGCGCAAAATGGTGATTTGGTGGCGTGCCGCGAATTACCACAACGTGGCTTTGGGCCACGCAAATGCGAAATTTTGGAAGTTTTTGGCAAGGTTTCAGATCCAAAATCCGCCTCAATCCTTGCCATAGCCGCCCATAATATTCCAACAGGTTTTAGCGATGAAGAAGAGGCGCAGGCAAATAATGCAATGCCCGCCCCACTCGATTATCGTAAAGATTTGCGCCATATTCCCTTTGTCACAATCGACCCCGATGATGCGCGCGATCATGATGATGCAGTCTATGCAGAACCTACGGCAAATGGGCATAAAATTTGGGTCGCAATTGCCGATGTCGCCCATTATGTGACGCATGGTTCACCACTTGATAAAGGCAGTATAAAGCGCGGAAATTCGGTTTATTTCCCTGATAGGGTTGTGCCAATGCTGCCGTTTAAATTATCGGCAGATTTGTGTTCATTGCGCGAAAATGAAGATAGGCCGTGCTTGGCGGTTGAAATCAATGTCGATAATCATGGAATTTTGAAAGATTTTAAATTCTATCGCGGCCTTATGAAATCTGTTGCGCGTCTTACTTATACGCAGGCGCAATTTGCGATTGATGGTAAGGGTGATGAAAAGACTATACCACTTCTGGATAAAGTCCTTCGCCCATTGTGGGCGGCCTATGGTGCATTGAAACATGAACGGGATGGGCGTGCACCTTTGGAGATTGAAAGTTCGGAACGACGAATTGAAATGTCGCCCGAAGGAAAAATCCTTTCGATTACACAAAAAGAACGTTTTGATGCTCATAAATTGATTGAAGAATTTATGATTTTGGCAAATGTTTGCGCTGCAACTGCAGTTCAAAACAAAAATGCACCGCTTATTTATCGTGTGCATGACACACCAAGCGCCGCTAAAATCGCATCTTTAGGTGATTTCCTTGCAAGCCTTGATATTAGATGGGCAAAGGGTGAAGTTGTAAAACCTGCAAGATTTAACCGAATATTGCATTTGGCAAAAGAGGGTGAAAACTTCCAAACCATCAATGAAATGGTGCTTAGAACACAGGCGCAGGCGGTTTATGATACCGATAATATCGGGCATTTTGGTTTGCAATTACAAAAATATGCCCATTTCACTTCGCCAATTCGCCGCTATGCCGATTTGTGCGTTCACCGCACATTGATTGATGTATTGGGTTTGGGCGGCGAAGGTTTTGGTTCGCGTAAACCTACCTTGCCTGAACTTCAACGTATCGCACAAACCATATCCGATTGCGAGCGCCGTGCAATGGCGGCGGAACGCGATGCAACCGATAGATATTTGGCGGCGTTTTTATCAGAACGCATTGGCGCAATTTTTGAAGGGCGTATAACATCGGTTGCAGGATTTGGGGTTTTCGTTCGACTTGATGAAACAATGGGCGATGGCTTGGTTCCCGTTTCGCATTTGGGCGATGAATATTTCTTTTTGGATGAAGCCGCGCGAACATTAATTGGAACACAATCGGGCGATAGATGGCAATTGGGAATGAAAGTTCGGGTTCGCCTTTTAGAGGCTGCACCAATAACTGGCGGCCTTATGTTTGATATGATTTCTGAGCCACAAAAAGGGCCAATTCCCAAAGGCCGCAATATGGGAATGCAAAGGCAAAATGATAGATTTAAACGCCAAAATGGCGGTGTGCCGCGTGGTGTTTCAAGAAAGCCAAGTGGCAAAAAACGCCGTTAATTATCCTTTGGCTCAACCAATTTGGCAACAAATGCACCGCTATAATATAATGCAACCAATGGCGCAGCCATTAAAAGCTGGCTCATCATATCGGGTGGGGTAATAAAGGCGGATAATGTTACAATGCCCAAAATCGCATAACGCCCAGATTTTAACCAAGTATCACCGCTTACAATACCAACTTTTGAAAGCACGGATTGAATAACAGGTATTTGAAAACAAAGCCCAAAGGCTAAAATAATTGTGGTAATAAGGTGAATATAATCAGAGATTTTACCCTGATATGTAACCCCAACCCCTGCAACTGTTTGCTTAACTTCAAGGCGCAATGAGAAATTCATAATCATTGGCATGGCAACATAATATGCCATCGCCGCCCCTGCCACAAACAAAATTGGCGACACAATCAAAAACGGCAAAAACGCGTGCTTTTCATGTGAATAAAGACCTGGGGCAACAAAGCGATATAATTGGAACGCCAAAATCGGAAATGCCAAAACAATACCACCAAAAATGGCAATATCCATTTGCGCAAAAAACGGCTCCATAGGTGCAGTATAAATAAGCGCAAGGCCTTTTTGTAATGCATCTATACCTTTAATCTGAATTGCCGCAGTTTTATATGGAACAAGCAAAAATTCTAAAACCGGCGTCCAAAAATAAAAGCAAATCCCAAAGCCAATGAAAATCGCCAAAACACTCCAAAAAATGCGATTTCGAAGTTCAACCAAATGATCCATTAATGGCGCGCGTGATGCCTCAATTGCCTCTTCATCACGCGTTAAAACAGGTTCAGTAATTGGGGCAGGAAGATTATCACTCATCAGTTTTCACAACTTTTTTCGCGCGTGGTTTACGTGGCTTTTTTGGTTTTGGTTCTTCGTCTGGAGCGTCTAATTGTGCGGGTTCTTCTTTGGCAA
>CAZKYS010000088.1:0-9940 GCA_964557085.1 uncultured Caulobacteraceae bacterium | reverse complement strand
ACTGAAACTGTACCATCATCTTCGATAGAAACTTTTGCGCCAGTTTTTTCAACGATTTCACGAATAACTTTACCGCCTGAACCAATAACTTCACGGATTTTATCGGTTGGGATTTTAAAGCTGTGAATTTTTGGTGCATAAGTATTAACCGCACCGCGATTTTCAGTAAGTGCATTCGCCATTTCACCCAAAATATGGTGACGCGCTTTATGCGCACGCTCTAATGCAACTTTCATGATTTCTTCGGTGATACCTGCAACTTTAATATCCATTTGCAAGCTAGTGATACCATCAACAGTACCCGCAACTTTAAAGTCCATATCGCCAAGGTGATCTTCATCGCCCAAAATGTCGGTTAAAACTTCGAAAGAGCCGTCTTTTTCCAAAATAAGACCCATTGCAACACCTGCAACTGGGGCTTTGGTTGGAACGCCTGCATCCATCAATGCCAATGACGCTCCGCAAACAGTTGCCATTGATGATGAACCATTTGATTCCAAGATTTCAGAAACAACACGCATCACATAAGGGAATTGCTCTTTAGAAGGTAAAACCGCCTGTAAAGCGCGCCATGCAAGCTTACCGTGACCAATTTCACGACGACCCGCACCACCCATACGACCAACTTCACCAACAGAGAATGGAGGGAAATTGTAATGAAGCATGAATTGCTCTTTCTCAAGACCCATAAGGCCGTCAACCATTTGCTCATCATCAGATGTGCCAAGAGTTGCAACTACAAGCGCCTGTGTCTCGCCACGTGTGAAAAGCGCTGAACCGTGTGCGCGTGGCAAAACGCCAACTTGCGGCACAATTTTACGAACCACATCAACAGGGCGACCATCAATACGGCGGCCTTCTTTTACGATTGCAGTACGAACGATATCAGCTTCTAACTCTTTGCAAACATCTTTGAAAACGCCAATGTCCATGCCATCTGGTTTTTCTTCTGATGCAACCAATGCCGCCTCTGCTTCTGCTTTTGCAGCAGCAAGTGCTTCATGGCGTGAGCCTTTGTCCATGATTTTGTATGCATCATCGATTTTTGTGCCGATTAATGCTTTAACTTGGGCTTTTTGCGCGTCTTTATTTTCAGGCTCAAAATCCCACATATCTTTTGCAGCACGTTCGGCAAGGTCGATGATTGCATCAATCACTGGCTGAATTGATTTATGCGCGAATGAAACGCCGCCCAAAACCACATCTTCAGAAAGTTCATAGATTTCAGATTCAACCATCATAACGGCATCTTGTGTACCCGCTACAACCAAATCCATGTCTGATTCTTCGATTTGTGCCAAAGTTGGGTTAAGAACATATTCGCCATTAATATAGCCAACGCGCGCGCCACCAATTGGGCCCATGAATGGCATACCAGATAAAGCAAGTGCCGCAGATGCCGCAACCATTGCCAAAACATCAGGGCAATTTTCGCCATCATGTGAAAGAGTAGTTACCACGATTTGAACTTCATTTTTGAAGCCTTTAACAAAAAGTGGGCGGATTGGACGATCGATTAAACGTGAAACAAGAGTTTCGAATTCAGTTGGGCGGCCTTCACGTTTGAAATAACCACCAGGGATACGACCAGAAGCATAGAATTTTTCTTGGTAATTTACGGTCAAAGGGAAGAAATCAATCCCAGGTTTTGCCGTTTTTGCGCCAACCGCAGTTGCAAGAACTTGGGTGTCGCCATAAGTTGCTAATACTGCGCCATCAGCTTGGCGAGCCATACGGCCAGTTTCTAATTTAAGTTCGCGCCCACCCCAATTGATAGACACTGTTTCGATATTAAACATACTTTTTCCTTATAGAATTTCCACGCCCTCGTGAAAAATCTTCATACATACGTGACCACAATGGTCGTTTTTGGCAATTTGCCAATTTCAGTTTCGCCCCATGCGAAAGCTGAAAACTTGTGCATTGATTTCGCATGGAAATCAACAAAATTACATAAAAGCGTTAACCACAAAAACTCAACCCCGCCATTGGCGGGGTCGAATGTCTTTTGCGATTAGCGGCGAAGGCCGTGTTTCGCAAGAATTGCTTGGTAGCGCTCTACGCTGCGTGATTTAACATAATCAAGCAAGCTGCGGCGCAAAGCAACCATAGTCAACAAACCACGACGTGAGTGATTGTCTTTTTTGTGCTCTTTAAAGTGCTCAGTAAGGTTAACAATACGCTCTGTTAGAATTGCGATTTGAACTTCTGGTGAACCAGTGTCGCCAGGTTTAGTTGCGTGTTCTTTGATAAGCGCGTCTTTGCGCTCTTTAGTAATCGACATCTCAATAATCCTTTGAGTTTAAATTTGAAAAACGCGGGATGGTTGAAAATAACCACCGCGTGCATCACCTATGGCAATTGGTGTATCACCCATTTTCGCAAGAACCGCACGGGACATATCTTGGCCCGATATAATTCTTGGACGCCTTTGGGTTTTTAATTCTTCCATTTTATGTGGAAGCACTAAAATACGTCGCCCTTGCCTAAGGAATGCAACCTCATCCTCTTTAATGGCCAATACCGGGATGTCGTCCAGGGCGGTCTCAAAAGGTAGAAGTTGCGATAATGCAGGGGTCTCTATACACATTTTTTGCAAGGTTTCTAGTGTAATCGCTGATTCTTCTTTGAATGGGCCAACCGATGTACGGCGCAAATATGTTATATGGCCTTCAGCACCCAAAGATTTTGCCAAATCACGCGCCAAAGCCCGAACATAAAAACCTTTGCCAGAGCGCACAAAGATTGTTGCGCTATTTTCATCGCATTTAAGTAGCTTTAATTCAAAGGTTTTAACTTTGCGGGCATTAAGTTCAAAATCTTCGCCATCGCGTGCCAAATCATAGGCACGTTCACCATCAACTTTAATGGCGGAAAATTTTGGCGGGATTTGATCAATTTCACCAAGAAAGCTTTGAAGCTTTTCTTCGATTTGTTCTCTTGTTGGGCGAATGTCCGAACTTGCAACAATTTGGCCTTCGGCATCTTGCGTGTCGGTTGATGCGCCCCATTGAACAGTAAATTCATAGGTTTTTTGCGCTTCCATAAGCCATGCAACTGTTCGTGTTGCCTCACCTAATGCGATTGGTAAAATGCCGCTTGCCAATGGGTCAAGTGTTCCTGCGTGACCGCATTTATTGGCGTTAAATAGGCGTTTGATTTTATTTACTGCATCGGTTGAAGTTTGCTCTAACGCCTTATCAAGCACAAGCCAGCCGTGAATATCGACGCCTTTTTTCTTTCTTTTAGCCATTATCTTTATTCGTCAGCTTCATTTATATCAAGGCGGAATTTTGGATGTTCCAAATCACGCGACACTTTTGGATTTGCCAATAATTCATCAATATGAAGGGCAATATCATAAGAATTATCACCAATGAATTTTAATTTTGGGGTGAATTTACTATCAATTGCGCGCGCCAAAAGACCGCGAATATAATTGCTGGCATGATTTAACGCCTCGGCAAAGACTTTGGCATCTTTATGGCCTAATGCGCTTACAAAAATATTGGCGTGTTTAAGGTCTGGCGACATACGAACTTCGCCAACCGTAAGCGATACGCCTTTTAAAGCTGGGTCATGGATTTCGCCGCGCGCCAAAACCTCAACCAAAATATGGCGAATATTCTCACCCGCGCGAAGTTGGCGCTGTGATGGGCCAAGGGTTTCTTTTTGTGAATTACGTTTTTTCATTTTATTGCACCTAATTGCTTCCCTCTTAGCGAGTTTACTCGCGTTATCGAAAAAGTCTTCAACTTTTTCGCGCTCGTAAGCGGGAATCTGTCACCGAAGGTGACTGAAGGGTGGATGTTTCGGGTTTTAGTTTATATTGCTACTAGCCACTAAAACCGCTGCCACCCTTCCGTCAAATTGCGTTGCAATTTGCCACCTTCCCTCAAGGGAAGGATTTAAAATTATTCGACCCTATAGGCTACGTTTAATAATCTCAACTTCGAAGCATTCGATTTCGTCATTTTCACGAATATCTTGATAATCTTCAAAGCCCATACCGCATTCTTGACCGCCCGAAACTTCGGCAACTTCGTCTTTGAAGCGTTTAAGGGTTGAAAGTTTACCTTCATGAATAACCACATTGTCACGCAACAAGCGAACACCGCAACCGCGTTTGATTGTGCCTTCTGAAACTCTACAGCCCGCAATTTTACCAACTTTAGAAATGCTAAATACCTGAAGGATTTGCGCATAACCAATGAAGGTTTCTTTGCGTTCTGGTTCAAGCATACCAGAAAGAATATCTTTCACATCATCAAGCAAATTATAGATGATTGAATAATAACGAATTTCAACGCCTTCTGATTCAGCCAAATCACGAACTGGTTTACCTGCACGTGCATTAAAGGCCAAAATGATTGCGCCCGTTGATTTTGCCAATGAAACATCGGATTCAGTGATACCACCAACACCTTGGTGAATAACTTTTGCCGCCACTTCATCATTGGCAAATTTACCAAGTGATGCAGTGATTGCTTCGGCTGAACCTTGAACATCAGCTTTGACGATGAACGGGAATTCTTTAAGTTTCTGTTCCTTGATTTTTGCAAGCATATTTTCAAGGCCAGTACGTGAAGAAGTTTTGATTTGTGATTTTTCACGGCGTAAACGAACACGATAATCAGTTACTTCACGCGCGCGCGCTTCATTTTCAACCACAACCAATTGATCGCCAGGCTCAGGTGCGCCATCAAGCCCCAAAACCTCAACAGGTAATGAAGGGCCAGCTTCCTCAAGGGTTTGACCACGTTCATCCATCATGGCACGAACACGGCCCCATTGCGTACCCGCAACAACAATATCGCCTTTTTTCATTGTACCACGTTGAACAAGAATTGTTGCAACTGGACCGCGGCCTTTATCAAGTTTGGCCTCTACAACGATACCTTCTGCGGTACGGTTTGGATTGGCTTTCAATTCCATGATTTCAGCTTGAAGCATGATTGATTCAAGCAATTTATCAAGATTTGTTTTTGCCTTTGCAGAAACAGGAACCGCCTGTACATCGCCGCCAAATTCTTCACATACCAAATCATATTGCAATAATTCTTGAAGAACTTTTGATGGGTTTGCTTCTGGCTTGTCGATTTTGTTGACTGCAACAATTATCGGAACGCCCGCCGCTTTCGCGTGGTTTATCGCCTCAATAGTTTGCGGCATTACGCCATCATCAGCAGCAACAACAAGAACAACAATATCGGTTGCCTGTGCACCACGTGAACGCATTGCAGAGAATGCCGCGTGACCCGGTGTATCAAGGAAAGTAACTTTTTCACCAGTCGGCAAACGTACTTGATACGCACCAATATGCTGCGTGATGCCGCCTGCTTCACCAGATACCACATCGGCTTTGCGGATTGCGTCAAGCAATGAAGTTTTACCATGGTCAACGTGGCCCATGATTGTAACAACTGGTGGGCGCGCTACTTGGTTTTCATCAGTATCTTCAACACCTTCAAGACCAATTTCAACGTCAGATTCTGCAACGCGTTTTGCAATGTGACCAAAATCGGCAACGATTAATTCGGCAACGTCCAAATCAAGAACGTCAGTGCCTTTCATCATTTGACCTTGTTTCATCAAATATTTTACAACGTCAGTTAAGCGTTCGGCCATACGATTTGCCAAATCGGCAACCGTAATAACCTCTGGAATGATAACTTCGCGTGATTGTTTTGCAGGCTCTTGATAGCCACGACCCAAACGACGCTCACGCTCTTTTTCACGGGCACGGCGAACAGATGCCAATGAACGTTGACGTTCGCCATCATCATCAAGCGCAGATGTAATTGTTAAACGACCCGAACGACGTGGTTGGGCATTTTTATCGCGTGATGCAGGAACAACTTTTAAAGGCGCTTGTTTTTGTTTTTTAACACGACCACCAAGTGATGAAAGAATGTCGCCGCCGCCTTCATTTTCAACTTCTTCTACTGGCTCGTCTTCGATAACAGGTTGTGCATTTTGTGTTGCAACTGGTGCTTGCGCTTTTTCAACTATTTCAGATTTTGCCATTTCGGCAGCGCGCGCTTCTTCTTCGCGTTTCAAACGCTCTTGCTCGATGCGCTCTAGGCGTTCTTCTTCTTCGCGGCGCTTTCTGTCCATTTCTTCGCGGGCAGCGCGTGCTTCGGCTTCGCGGCGTTCACGCTCTTGGCGCTGCAATTCAGCTTCACGGGCTTGTGCAAGTGCCGCTTGGCGCGCCTGACGCTCATGTTCTGAAAGACTGTGCGAATTATCAACTTGCTGGTTTTGTGTTACCCTTGGTGCGAGTGTTGGCTTTGCCGCAGATGATGGAACAAATGCAGGTGCAGGTTTATTTGCGCCAGTATCACCAGCAGGTTTTGGCGCTTCAAGGCCACGTTTTTTCTTAACTTCAACGACAACAGTTTTAGAGCGCCCATGCGAGAAGCTTTGACGAACAGTTCCGCCAGCCCCTAAATTGCGATTTAGGCTTAAAGGTTTGCGCGCACCTGCGCCGTTGTTTTCATTATTATCAGTCATATTTACCCATTTGCCCTTACGGGCGTTTACAAACTTGCAAATGGCGCAAAAACGCCAAATACACAATAGGTTTTGTGCCAAACCCCATTGGGTTTGTCATAAAAACTATCAAAAAATCCAATCTTGTGGCTTTAAAGGAACAAATCCTGCAAGCCGATTAATTTCCAAAGCCCAATTTTGTGCAAATTGTCCCTTTGGCATAAAAGCATGAACAATATTATCACGAGATAGGGTTTTTCCCAAATCATCAATACAAAAACAGCCGATTATTTGCACATCGCCCCATTTTTTTGATAGGCCAATGATTTTATCGCGCCCATCATTTGATGCATCATAAGCCTCAATAAGGAATGCGGGCGCTGTTTTCTTGATTGCCTCAGACACTTGATCAAAGCCCAAAATTAATTGACCTGCGCGCCGCGCCATTGCCAAAAGGCCAAGGCTTTTTTGAAAAAGCGCCGCTTTGGTTTGTTCAATTAATTCAGGTTTTGGATGTGCCGCACGTTTTAAAGAGCGCGCAAAAGCATTTGTCTTAATGGCTTGCTCAAGGGTTTCGCTATTGGCGCTTACCCAAACGCCGCGACCTGGCGCGCGCGCGGACACATCGGGGAAAATATTCCCCGACATATCGGCAACATAACGCACCATCTCGCTTTGCGGTTTTTCAAGCCTTGTAACCGCACAGCGCCTATTATTTTTGTTGATTAGAGGCTCATTCTGCTCCATCGGTTGTTACCGCCTCCGAAGGTGCGGCCTCAACCCAACCCATGCCGACACGTGCGGCCATGATTAATGCGTCTGCATCAGCTTGTGAAAGATTGAAGGAATCAAGATAGCCAGGTTCACGAACCTTCTCGCCATTTTTCACTTCAAACCAACCACGAAGGTCATCAGATACTAAACCTGCCAAATCTTCGATTGAAGTAACGCCATTTTGCGCCAAAGCAATCGCCATTTGTGGGTTCATGCCTTCAAGATTTAACAAATCAGCTTCGATATTAAGTGATTTGATTTTTTCTTCTAATTCACGTGCCTGACGTTCTAAATGGTCATTTGCGCGGGCTTGAAGTTCGGTTGCAAGCTCTTCGTCAAAGCCTTCGATTGTCATCAAATCATCAAGGTCAGTGTTTGCAAGATCTTCGATTTTCTCAAAGCCTTCAGAAACCAATAGGCGCGCCATCATATCATCAACTTCAAGGGCATTGATGAATAATTCAACCAATGTTGCAGTTTCTTTTTCGCGACGCTCACGCTCTTGATCTTCGGTAAGAATATCAATTGACCAACCAGTTAATTGCGATGCAAGGCGAACATTTTGACCACGGCGACCAATTGCCAAAGACAATTGATCTTCTGGAACAACAACTTCAACGCGGTTTTCATCTTCGTCCAATACAACTTTTGCAACTTCAGCAGGTTGCAAAGCGTTTACGATAAAGGTCGCAGGATCTGGTGACCAAGGGATGATGTCGATTTTCTCACCGCCCAATTCGCCAACAACTGCTTGAACACGTGAACCACGCATACCAACGCAGGCACCAACAGGGTCAATACCATTATCAGATGTGAATACCGCAATTTTTGCACGTGATGCAGGGTCGCGCGCCACAGATTTGATTTCGATTACGCCATCATAAATCTCTGGAACTTCTTGGGTGAATAATTTCGCCATAAAGCCAGGGTGTGCACGCGATAAGAAAATTTGCGGGCCTTTTTGCTCGTGCTTAACTTCGTAGATGTAAGCGCGAACGCGATCACCCATATTAAGATTTTCACGTGGTAAAGTTTGGTCTTTGCGAATAACGCCTTCGCCGCGACCTAAATCAACAAAAATATTGCCATATTCAACGCGTTTAACCGTTCCGTTTACAATCTCGCCAACGCGGTCTTGATATTCTTCAAATTGCTTTGCACGTTCTGCTTCACGAACTTTTTGCGTAATAACTTGCTTACCAGTAAGCGACATAACGCGGCCAAAATCGAACAATGGAAGGGCTTCTGTGAAAACATGACCAATTTCAACATTGGCATCAATTTTCACCGCATCTTCAAGGGCGATTTGTTGCAATTCATTGATAACTTCATCACGGGTTGCAACCACAGTTTGGCGGCGTGTGATAGTTAATTCGCCTGATTTTTGGTCGATACGAACCAAAATATCCAATGCCGCACCATAACGTGACAAAGCAGCTTTTTGAATTGCGCTTTCGATTGCGCTTACAACCACTTTTTCATCAATATTTTTTTCAGCAGCAACCGAACGTGCGATTTGCAATAATTCAAGTCTATTGGCGCTTATTGCCATTTCACTCTCCACCTGTTTCATCGCCATTGGCGATATTTTCGATTTCAATTTCCCCTGTTTCAAGGGCGTTTTCAATATTTTCCGCTTCATCACCTTTGGCGCGGCGCGAAAGGGATTCGCGAATTAATTCGTCTGTTAAAACCAATTTGGCATTATGAAGCCATGCAAAAGGGATAAGTGCGGTTTCGCTTTCATTATCCAAATCAATGGCGATATTATCATCTTCGATACCAACCAAAGTGCCTGAAAAACGTTTTTGCCCTTCAACCATTCTATCAAGTTCAAGTTTGGCGCGATAACCTGCCCAACGTGTAAAGTCTTTTAGGCGTGTTAATGGGCGATCAATCCCTGGTGAAGAAATTTCAAGATGATATTCGGCAGAAATTGGGTCGTGTGCGTCCAAAATTGGCGAGAGACCGCGTGATAATTTTTCACAATCACCAGAAGTCATCGAGCCATCTTCACGCTCCGCCATGATTTGCAAAGTTGCAGTTTCGCGGCCCATCATGCGAATGCGCACAATCTCATAACCCAAATCAGCCGCAGCAGGGGCAAGCAAATCATATAAATTTTGTTCAAATGGCGTAATAGTAAGCAAATCAATTCCAGTTTTTAAGCAATAAAAAAAGCGACCCGAACCTTGGGTCGCCCTTACCATTTTCATGGCGGGTTTATATTGTTAACGCGTCTTTAATATCAATTTTATGAAAAGTCACGAATAAAAAGCATACGTTTTGAAAATTTGCCATAGCAAATTTTGGCTCTTCGCCTTATCCAAAAAGTCTCCAACTTTTTGGGGCTCATCGCGCGCTATACTGAAACTTTTGTGTGATTGTTGTATATTATTTCAGCCTCATCCCTTGCTTGGGGGTCGCCGACATGGAGCCATTTGCCTTCAAGGACTATGCCATAGAGCCTTCCCTTTGGTGCAAATTCTTCGAACCATGTTTTGGCAAGGGAGCGTTTGACAAGGGGTTTATCTTTGAATAATTCGGTGCGGGTTACGTGAATTCCTGCATAAGCATAAGGTGCAGATTCTGCATCGCCACGGCGGGTTAGGCGGCCCTCTTCATCCATGAAAAAGTCACCCTTGCCATCAAAGCCCACCGCCTCTTCCATTTT
>CAZKYS010000087.1:0-10014 GCA_964557085.1 uncultured Caulobacteraceae bacterium | reverse complement strand
CACTATCTTGGTCAAATTTTTCTTTGACATTGATATTTACTGAATAAGGGGTTTGATCTGAGAAATTACCACCCGCATTTTCACCTGTCGTAGGATTATCACGGCGATAAGAATGATTATAAACAAGGCGCACATCAGTTTTGTCATTTGGCGTCAAATATAATTGCGCAGTTGCAGATAATTGATTTTTTCCATCTGCCTTAGTGCCATCAAAACGGTTTTCAATATGACCAGCATAGTCAAACTTACGCAAAGAGAAACGCGCATAGGCTTTATCAGCTGATATCGGAACATCAATACCCGCATTTAAAACTGTGCGCCCATAATTACCAACCTCACCCTCTATATATCCATTAAAATTTGTGGAAGGTTTGCGGGTTGTAATGTTAATTGCGCCGCCAATTGTATCGCGCCCGAACAATGTCGCCTGTGGCCCTTTTAAGACTTCAAGGCTTGTGATGTCACTGATTGGTACGTTTACAAGATTATCCGAGCTTAAATAAACGCCATCCACATAAACACCTACCGCACGCCCACCAGAACGCGTAACCCCCGCACCGAGGCCACGCAAAGTAATTGATTGTGATGCAGATTCATTCGCAGGTGGCATATAAAGATTTGGAACTTGGTTTGCCAAATCCGATAAATTGTCTGGATTTAATTGTTCAAGTTTTGCCCCTGAAAACGCGGTAATTGAAATTGGAACATCTTGCAATTTTTCCGAACGCTTTGTTGCCGTAACAATCACAGTCTCTGAATTATTTGTTTTGTCTTTTTCATCTTGTGCATAAGCGTTTGAGGCAACCAAATTCATGCCACATAATAAAGTAAACGCTAATACCATTTTTGATACTTGTATGTTTTCTGCAATTTTCATTACGCCCCCCTGTAATTTTAGTGCCAAATTTTTCGCAAGTTTCCTTATTGTCTTTCATTTAGCGCCGCATCGTGAATATATTAGTATTGACTAGCTTTTTTAAACCTGTCAATAGTCTTGCGAAAAATATATTAGTGTTTATTAGCTTTTTATAGCTTTATGAGGCAAAATCATGGATAAAGAGACTATTTATTACAAAGCACCATGGGTTTTGGCCTTTTTATTGATGCTTGCAAATGTTCTTTCATTTGTTGATAGGATGCTTCTAACGCTTTTGGTTGCACCAATTCGTGCCGAACTCCATATAAGTGATTCACAAATAAGCCTGCTTCATGGTCTTGCCTTTGCACTTTTTTATGCAATTTTTGGGCTACCACTTGGCTATCTTGCGGACAGATTTAGCCGCCCCAAATTAATGTCATCTGGAATTGGGCTTTGGAGTTTTATGGCGGCATTTTGTGGCCTTGCAAATTCATTCACAACTTTATTTATAGCCCGAATTGGGGTTGCAATTGGTGAAGCAACATTATCCCCTGCAGCGGTTTCATTATTAAGTCAAAAATTCCCAAAACACTTACTGGCGCGCGCTTTAGGCGTTTTTCAATCGGGCATTTTTATTGGAAGTGCAATGGCATTATTGGCGGGCGGCGGATTGCTTGGCCTGCTTGAAAAGCATTCAGATTTTATATCAAGTTTAAATTTGGGGCTAACACCATGGCGAATGGTTTTTATTTTAGTTGGCCTTCCTGGAATTATTTTGGCATTTGTTCTTTTATTCATAAAAGATGAAACTAGGGCGCAGAATAAAGAATACATAAGCTTTGCCGAAGTTTTTAAATATATTGCCACAAAGCCATTATTATATACCGGTCACATAATTGTTTTTACCGCTATTACAATTTTGGCCTATGGCACAATTTCATGGATGCCAAGCCTTTTGGTGCGCGTACATCATGTAACCACATCACAAGCGGGAATAAATCTTGGCCTTATAATGCTTTTCATTGGGCCGTTAGCGGTTTGGACATCAAGTTATTTGTTTGATAAATTCGTTAAACAAAATAATATTAATGGCATAATTGGGCTTATCTTTATTGCAATCATAACATTAAGCATTGCCGCGCCGCTTTATGCAAATGCGCCAAATTTGAATAGCGCTTTATTTTATTCAATATTTTTGATTTTTGGGCAAAGTTTCCCTTATGGTTTGGCCTCTGCCGTTTTGGCTTTGATAAGTTTGCCGAAATATCGTGGTCAAATAACATCTATTTATTTGCTTATATCAAACCTTATTGGCCTTACTTTTGGGCCGTTTTTTGTTGCTTTTGCTACCGATTATATTTTCCATAGCGATGCATCAATTGGCCTATCAATGAGTATTTTGCCGATTGCAACAACACCAATTGCATTGATTGGGCTTTTCATTTTTGCATCAAAATTTAAGAAGGAATTGGTGTAATCGTTAGTAATCTTTTTGGATTTTCAACAATTATTGTATCAATTTCATCCTGTGTAAAATTACGTCGCAACATCATTGGAATAACATTCCTAAAAATATGCCCATATCCATGACCACCATTACAACAAAGGCGGGTTTGATAGCATATATCATGCGAAATAAGGATTTGCTTTAAATGCCCCCGATCAATCAATTTTCGTATTGTCTTAAGGCGCATTGCATCATTTGGCATATCGATTTCAAGGTTCAATTTGTAAAATGAATTTTCCATTCCAAACAAATCAAATTCGATAATAATGCCTGTATCGGCAAGTTTGAAAAGCCTTTCATCATCGAAAATTGTTCTATCCACATGGCTCATGATATTGCGGGACATATCGGCATTATTTTTCATTAAAAAATCGGCAATCTCTTGCGGCTGGTTTTCATTTCGCCCAGGGTGAATGCTTAATGCTGCACCTGTAACTTTTTGCGCCATTATTGCGCCGCGCATTATTGTTTGCTCAAGTTTAGTCCATGGTGATTGGCAACCGATTTCACCGATAATTCCGGCCTTAATATCTGTTCCCCATGCGCCAATTTGAATTTGGTCAATCATTTCTTGGGCAAAATCATCTTGGGAATAATTGTGTAATTTTGGATCTAAATATTCTTCAACATAATAGCCACAGCCCATAATTATATTGGTTTGGCTTTTTTGCGATACTTTTTGAAGCCCTTTTGGATTAGGGTTTAAGCCGCCACAGCTTAATTCAACAATGCTTTTACCGCCAGATAAATTCATTTTCTCAAGTTCGTTAATTGCAATATTTTGTTGATTTAAAACATAATTACCGGGCGCCCATACCTCGCCATAATCGCATGTAAACCTGTTTTCTAAAGTAATTTTTTTTCCAATTTGCGCAATATTTCGCATTGATGGCGGGCGAATATCCACCAAAACATGTTCGTGCATCAAAGTTGGACCAAGCAAATCAGGCGAAATTTTCCCACAAACAGTTTGAACATAAGGCAAATCTTGTGGGAAATTTTCATTGCTCATCATGTTATCCATTCTTATTCAGCGTCGTAAAAATAAATTTTTACTTTTTCAGATTTCGCACATGATAAATCAAGTTTTTCATTTGGCGAGGTTAAAAATTTACGCGCTACATTTCTTGCGCATTCACTATTTACTGCAAGCTGATGGGTTGAAAATGGCATGATAAGAATTTGCCCTTTTGAAAAATCTTTTACAGCTTTGATAGAAAGTGATGCGGGGCAACCAGGGTCGATACCTGCCGCCAAAAATAATGCAGGTATTTCAGATTTTACGGCGCTATTTTCTGTAATGTTTGGCTTGGCATTGTTAAATGCTGAACAGGTTTTAAAATACAAAACCATAGTTTGGGCAACTGCCATTGCGATTGGATCATCTTTAGAATTTTCAATACTGATTTTTGGGTCTTCAAATGGCAATTCTTCATTACACAAAAATGCTATATGATGCGCTTCATCGTAATTTGCGCCATTATTTTTTTTATATTCATCAAGTTTTGAATAATCGCCATTAATAATATTTTCTAAATCATTTGGCATTTTTGCAACCATTTCACCATCATACAGCCCATCCATAAGATATTGTGAAATCAATTTTGCATCATAAGAATTTGCATTTTTTGTAATTGGGTTATGAACTATTTCATTCATGAAATTATAAAATCTTGTTTGCAGAGCTTTATGCTGATTGGCGCATTTTTCTTGGGTTTTGCAATTTTCAAGAACCAATTTTACGGCGTCAGATACCCATTTTGGCCCATAAGCAGTCCATGAAGCTTCTGGCGGCCATGGCGAATCTAATAATATTGCTTGAAGGCCAGTTAATTTTTCATCCGCCGCACGCATTGCAATTCGCGTTCCATAAGAATTACCATAAAGGTTGAACTTTTTAATCCCAAGCGCACTATTTAAAGACTTTATGTCCTTAATCACATATTGCGAATTATAATTTTCAAACTTAATGCCGCCAGTTTTTAATTTTTCGGCACAATTTTGCAGATTTCCAACCACTTCCATCGATTGCGGCCCCGCATCATTAAGCGCGATATTTCCACAATCTAATTTTGGAAAGGAAATCCCGGTTCCGCGTTGGTCAAAAAATATCCAATCTTGGTCTTGGGCAATCAATTCTTTGCCCATTGGGGAATTTAGTTTTTCGGGTAAATCTTCAAGCACGCCACCGCCTGGACCACCATGAATATATATTACAGGCGCAAGATTTTCCCTTGGCGTTTTGGCTTTCACAATTATTATAGGAATTGCAAGCCTTTGACCAAAGACATTATAATCATCTTGCAAAACACTTAAAATGCCACATTCAATATTTTTTTGATTTTCGCCAAATGATAATGGGCATTGTGTCACTTTATAATTTGGGCGGCTTTGGATAAAAAAATCACCAAAAATTGTAATTAATATAATTACAAACGCCGCCGAAATTATTTTATAAAGCGCCATATAAATTGGCTCACTTCTTCTTATCTGAAACAATGTTCACAGTTTCACCAATTTGGTTTTTTGAAATTTGTTCATCGGAAAAATAGACATCAGCAAATTTTTCTTGGGAATAAATTTTTGTAAAATCTGAAAAATGCGGTGATTTTGGATTTGTTGATTGTGAATAAGTTACAATAAATCTTCCACTTACGCCGCTTGGTTTAATTGCAACATCATGAATGTATGAATCGCCACTTCGAATTTCCGTAATCCCTTTTAAAGGCGCATAAGCCATTGGGCGGGTCATGTGATATGAATAGCGAGAACCAGAAATTGGATATGTAACACCTTCGCGTGTAACACTTTGCATATCACCCAATTTTGCATCTGCCTTTACACCCAATTGCGCAAAAGCGATTGTCGCCTCGGCAAAAGCTGCGCGGGTTTCATCAGTTGAAATAAAGCCGCGCGGTGTGTTGACCGGATCTTTTGGATCAAACGGAACACGCCAATATTTATCCGTAAGCGCAAAACCTGTCATTGGAACTTGTTCCAAATAACTTAAGAATTGTGCAAAAAATGCCGAGCCGCGTGAATTTAAAGTATCGCGCCTATCCCAATCTTTAAGCGCTTCACAGCCTTCTTTAATATCAATTTCAAGCCCTTTTGCCGATTTAACTTTTGGGTTTTGCGTGCAATCATTCACCAAATCATCGACAATCATATCGGCAGTAATATTATGTGCGCTAAAGAATAGTTTTTCAAACTTTGAAGGTGTTGCCCCTTTGCTGCCTGTTATTTCGCTACCATTGATTATTGATTTTGCATAATAGGCGGCAACGCGTGTTCTTTCGCCCCTTGTGGTTTTTTCTGGGCCAATGACTTTTGCAAAATTCTCACTTTTATTTTTTGGGTCTAATGTGTGATACCAATGGCTGTCATTGGAATTAAACATCACATCTTTGCGAATTGTCCAAGGGCGATTTTTTGCAGGAATAATGCCTTCATAAGGTTCATTTTTATCAATTGTCCAAGCGCAATATGCGCGCGAACCGTCAAGCACAGTAACATCATAATCCATAAATTGTTTTGCTTTTGACGTGACGACGCAATCATTCAATTGTTTATCTGTAATATTCGCCGTTACGCTTATGTTGGAATATAAAACATTACCCGAACTATCCGCCGCAGTGACATTGGACCATGGCGAACCCATTTTTTTCAATTGCACATCTTTGATTTCGCTAACATTTTTTGCACTTGCAATGCCATAGAATGTATCTGCAAAGCGGTTATTTTTACGTTCAGGATCAGCAAAAACATATGCATTTTCTTTATTCCACGGTAAAGCCGCACCCATTACAACAGGCCCAAATTGTGAAAGCCAAAAAGTATGTTCACGCGCACCATTATTCGTATTAATCGAAATTTTTAGTGGTTTTAATGGAATTGATACATTATCATAAAGATAGTTTTTTGGATTATTTGGATCTAGTTTTAATTCATATAAGGTTGATCTTTTATCCGTTGTGTGGGTAATACCCCAACCAACATTTGGCGTAAAGCCAAGCATTGGGAATGGCAATCCATAGGCGGTTGCGCCAAATACATCAATTTTCCCTGGAACTTTCATATGAAAAACATGCAATCTTTCTGTTCCATGCCATGCATAATGTGGATTTGCAAAACTTAGGCCACCGACCCCATTTTCAACACCTTCTTTTCCAAATGCCATTGCATTTGATGCACCATGGCTAATTTGGTCTTTTGGCAAATTTGCAAGTTTTGTTTTTGTAATATTTGCCTGTTGATTTGGCGGGGTGGCATTTATAATTTCACGAAATACGCCAGCACTAGTTTCTAATAATGGAACTTGGGCGATGCGGCGCCAAATGTCATCCTCTGTGATTGGGCGAAACCATTTTTGGCTTCGGCAATCTTCGCCATCTAATGCTTTTGCGGCAATATGTTTATTAAAGCCACTTACATAGCCAGCAACTAAATCACGAACATCTTTTGATGCGCCATTCTTTGTATATTTTACGGTTTCATCAGATAATATATATTTATAAGCGGCATCAGATTGATAATTAATAACTTCCCCGCCCGCGAATAAATCAAGATATTTGCCGTCTGGATCCATTGTTTGGCTTCGCTCGCCCGCGAGTGTGACCATCTTTTCGTCAACGGCGCATAAATTATCGCGGGCCATTGCAAAGCCATATCCAAAACCTGCACCAGCTAGATTTTTAGCTTTAATATGCGGAATGCCAAATTCAGTATATTTAATTTGCGCCGAAAAATTTTGCCCCTCTGCATTGGCATTTGCACTTATTAGGCCGCAAAGCGCAAAGGCAAATATGCCAAATTTTTTATAGTAAGGATTACGAAATTTAATTGGATAATTTTGCGACATTTTAAACCTCATAATTTTACTAGTTATCACTAGGTTTTTACATTATCCAATTTAAAACTAGTGTCAACCCATATATTTGTGGCTTAGAAAAAAATTTTATGTGACTTTATTGATTAGTAAATTTATAGATTTTGCACCAAAAAGTGCCACTGGCAATCTTTATAAAATCTATTTATATTAGGTTTCATGACCAAACCTTATGTCATTTTAAATATATTATGCGGCGGACAAGGCACGCGAATTGGTGGCAATAAGCCATTGTATTTATATAATAATAAACCACTTATTGAACATGCTATAATAAGATTAAAACCACAATGTGATGAGATTACTCTATCACTCAACAGCCCCCAAAACCCCATAATCGAACAATTAGAAAAGCTCGGTCTTGAAATAATATTTGACGAATTTCAAAACCGTGGGCCGATGAGCGGTGTGTTGGCGGGGATGAAATATTCATGGCAAAAAATGGCAATTAAAAACCGTAACATAATTTATATTACCGCACCATGCGACATGCCATTATTGCCCGATAATTATGTCAAACGACTTATTGATAATGGGGCGACAAGTTTTTATAGCGGCAAGCGCGATTACCCATTATGCGCGCAAATTCCATTCACATATAGTTCGGTTTTAGAAACAAAAATAAAAGCAAGTGATAAGGGAATTAGTGTCTATAGTTTTCTTAAATCAATTGGTGCAAAACCAATTTCAATTAAAAATGAAACCGATTTTATAAATATAAATGAACCTATTATTTCTTGAAGAATTTTGAAATCAAATTGCAAAAATCATCGGTTTTTTCAATTTGCGTCCAATGTCCACAACGCCCAAAAACATGAAGCTGCGAATTATCAATTAATTGATTTAGTTTTATAGAATTTGATAAAGGGATTATCAAATCATCACGCCCATGGATGATTAAAGTTTCATTCTTTATTGATTTTAAATCTGCGTCATCAAAGGCCAATGCATCAACCGATTTTTGACGTGGCGCGGGGAACATTGCGCCAAAGCTTTCTTGAAAGCCTTCACGTATTGATGCCTCATACCTAAGGCGCGCAAGTTCATCATTTACAAGATTTCTGTTGTATGCAAATAAATCTAATAAATGGCGCATATTTTCAATTGATGGCTGATAACCCCACACTTCATCAAGACCTTGGGTAATAGGGAAACTTACGCCAACACTGCCCATCAAAACCATTTTATTAACGCGGTTTGGGTGATTAATTGCCATGGATAAAGCCATAGCACCACCAAATGAATTGCCAACGAAATGCGCTTTTTCAATTTCCATTTCATCCATTATTTCAATAATTTGTGCCGTCCAATTGGCTTTATTATAAACATCATTTTCAAGCCTTTGGGTAAAGCCAAAACCCAGCATATCAGGGGCAATTACGCGAAAATCATTTTCAAGTTTGGGAATAACAAGACGCCAATTTGCATAAGCAGACACACCAGGGCCAGAACCATGAATGAAAATTATCGCATCCCCCTGCCCGCTATCTAATACATTATTATCGCGGGTTTTGGTTTTTACATTTTTGCCTATTTCAGGTGAGTTTACCATTAATATGCCCCCTCTTTAATTTCGCTATTTGGGTTTTTAAATGAATTTGAAAGTGCGCGCGCCGCATTTGACAAAAGCAAAGTATCAACGCCAATTGCCGCAAAATTTGCGCCCGCTTGAATATATTTGTGCGACATTGCATTATCGATTGATAAAAAGCCCGCAAATTTTCCAAGCAATTTTACTTTTTTTATTGCATCAATTATCGCGCCAACCACATTTTCATGATTGGGTTGCCCCAAATATCCCATTGATGCCGATAAATCGACCGCGCCAAAAAATATGCCATCAACACCTTCAGTTTTTGCAATTTCTTCAAGATTTTCAAGGCCAATCACGCTTTCAATTTGCAAGATAAGGCAGATATTATCATTGGCATTTTTTAAATAATCGCCATCACTTCCCCATTTTGCCGCACGTGCAATACCTGCGCCAACGCCGCGAAATCCGTGCGGCGGATAGCGTGTTGATGCAACTATTCTTTGTGCCTGTTCCTTGGTTTCAACCATTGGGATTAATAAATTATTCGCCCCAATGTCCAAAAATTGCTTTATAAGAACCGCATCATCAACGGGTGGGCGCACAATTGGGTGAACATCATAAGCGGCGATGGCCTGTAACTGCCCTAAAATTGTTCGTAAATCTATTGGCGAATGTTCACCATCAAGTAATAGAAAATCAAAGCCAGAACCAGCGCATATTTCCGCACTATATTGATCCGCAAGTGCAAGCCATAGGCCATATTGGGTTTGGTTTTTTAAAGCTTCTTTGAATAGGTTTTTCATTTAAAACCCTGTTGAAAGTGTTATTTCGCGGTTCTTTTCCAAATCATCAAGGCGCGATAAAAGTGCGCCTCGTATTTTTTCATACGCATCCGCACCTAGCGCCAAACGCTTTGGAAGAATTTGTGCATCGGCACAATCAATCATGGCGCGAACAATTTTCAAAGGATCATTAGGGCGCGGCATTTCACCTTTTTCACGCCTTTTGCGCATCGCCCCAACGGGCGTATTTTCATATTCAGCAATCGGCGACGAATGCTGCATTGATGTTGCACCAAATGATGTTCCCGCAGCGCCGGGCTCAATCAAACACGCCTGAATATTGAAACTTGCTACTTCTTGAATAAGGCTTTCAACAAGGCATTCCATTGCCCATTTTGTTGCCTGATAATAACCCATACCAGCAAAGGCAACATGCCCACCCAT
>CAZKYS010000086.1:0-10029 GCA_964557085.1 uncultured Caulobacteraceae bacterium | reverse complement strand
CCGTGAAATTATCGCCGAAGGCCGCGACGTAGTCTATGACTCTTGGTGGTAATCAAGCCACCAATACCAAAGGCCGCCATAATTTGGCGGCCTTATTATTTTAGTTAAAAATATGCTCTACTAAATCAGGAAACTTAATAGCAATTACGAGGTAAATTAAGCGATATTTTTGGATATTTTTAGGGGAGCGAATTTTCCTTGGGTTTTCAATGCATTTTAAGAAGGATGATATCCATTGTCCGCTTGAATCACGCGGTTTATTGTCAAGATAAGGGTTTTCATTTAACCATTCAAATCCCAATATAACCCATGAATCTAACTCTTTATGATCAAAATAAATTGAATTCATATCGAAGCAATCTCCATTGAAGTCTATTAAAATATCCTGAAATTGAGCAGGTCTTTTACGTCGTGAGGTTGGCATTAAATTTTTTAGAATTAATGCCATACGACGCAAAACAAATGCAGTTTCAAGTAATTCATCTGAAGGCATAATAATATCATTAATATTTGATGAGGCTTCTAATCGAATGTTATCATTACTTGCGGCTTGAACTAGGCGTTTAAAGTAGCAAGAGCAACTTTCATTTACCGCATTACAAAATGCGTTACACTTATTCATGATTGCCTCCATTCTCGATAATTATGAATGAAACAGTTTTGGTAATGCGAGCAAGCAATGGGCAATGCTCATGTTCACAAATGAAATTTGTTGCGGAAATAATTTGGTCATTATGCCCGCCGATGCATCCGCCAAATAAAGCGGCACCTTCAGGATTTTTACACGCAGTTTCTTTTTCATTGTCCATGGTCATGGAAATGCTCCGCAATCCACCGATTAAGGTGTCAAAGTTAATATTGGGAGAGAATTTCGTGCACTAGTAATCTCTGGTTTACATATAAATTAAACACGGAGACTTGTAAATACCTAATTACATACGAAGGTTTTTTATTTGAGTGTGTCATTTCTAAACTTGTTTGCACGAGCGCGATTTTTTTCTAGATAGCTTTGCGCTGATCCGCCTAAATCGATTGATGCAAGGTAATCGTTAAGTTTGACTTGTGAGGGTGGGGCGTGTTTAACAAAGTCTCTTTGTTCTCGGTGGCACTGAGATTTTATCCCGGGAACGAGTTTATCTTCACCAAATTTGTTTTTTAGGATTTCTTGTGATATTAACCATGCTTCGGCATACCGTTTCCACCGGCGATTATAAAATTCTATAGCCGTTTCTTTTTTACCTGTTTCGGGTAATGGTTTTCTATCTTCATATAATTCGATTTTGGTGGGCGGCCATTCTAGTTCATCACGTAATTTTTCAATTCTTGCGGCTGTGTCCAATTTCGCTGAAAAGACTCCCGCCGCTTCATCGGTCAATTTATATCGGGCTTTTAAGACGCTTTTTAAGGCATCTAGGTCACTTTCCACATATCCATAATACTGTTTTCTTTCGGGTTTTTCAAGTTTTTTCGCTTGAATCCCGTCTTTAACAATTTTTGTTATAGGGGTGTTATTAATGGCTTCATCTAATGCATCAAAACCCTGTATTTTTGTGGCAAAGGTCTCAGTTTTGTTTGTTTGGGGGGGGTCTAAAGGTGCATTCTTTGCAATCTTCGTGATTGGCGTCTGGTTAATTGCGCCGTCAAGATAGTCTAAAGTGCCGCCACTTCTGGTTTCCGATTTCGTTTCCGAATCAATAGAATGTGTCTGTTTACCCATTTAACTTGACTCTGCTCTGCCCGATTGGGACTGTTTTTCTATATATGTCACAAGACCTAACATGCTGGCATTCGCGCCACGTTCCGAACATATAATATATTCGTCTTTCGTTACGAGGTCTGCCTCACTTCTACCTTTAGCACTTTGCGGATAAATTGGATATATGTCCATCAATGTTCTGAAGTGATAATTTATAGCCTCCATAGTTTTTACTTTATCAAGGCAATTATATTTTTTCAAAGCACCCTCGGTAAAAATGAATGGCCCCAATATTATTTTATCGGGCGACATCATCAATGTTATATTCACGCATAATTGCGCAATGTAATAGGCATAGATATCCTGAAGCGTATCCATATCCATTCCCGCATCAAGGCGCATCATTAACCCGCGCCGCCCTGTTAACCCTAGCAAGCAATCTTTATGCACAATGCACCGTGGCATAGCGTCCTTATCACTATTGCAAAAATCAACGTAGGCAGAATCCTTCGCGTGATAACGCGGAAAGAAATGCGCCATTTCTGGGTTTAAATGTCCGCTCCAAATATCATTTTGACTAATAAATCCTGCATTAACGCCATGCCCTAATTCAATAAAGGCAAGGCTACCCTTTGTGCCACTTGCTTCGATTTCATAGATCGCGGCGGTTTCAGTTTCATTTAGCAGAAACAATTCAAAATCATGCTTGGATATTTTATTTTGTAAGTATGATTTTACATCAAATGACGATAAACTCCGCTCATCGTCGCGATTATCAACATGCAATAATTTTGAGCGTTCGTGCACATTTCCATACACGCTTAAACCAACATATTTGAAGTCGTCTCCATTGTTCATTCTTTGTTTCAAAAAATCAGCTAACAAATTCAAAATATCAGGAATTGTAAATTCAAAAGGAAAATCGCTTTCAGATTCATTGTAATAATCAGACGCTAAATGCCGAACTGTTTGAATGAATGTGTGGCTTTCGCCATCAAATGCACCGTAAATAAATGTCAAACTCCCATTTTTCACGCTAGCGGCAACATATTTACATTCAGACATCGATAACTCCGTTGCCAAAACCTTCGCATATTTTTTGATAACGTCAACTTGCGCGAACAGGCAATTTTGAAATCATTTCTTTAAGACGCTTGCACTAACAATCGCGGGTTAATCACCGCGCCACTTTAAAATCCCGCATGCTTGCCAATCGCCGCATAATAAATTCCCAATAATCATCACGCACAGTCTTTGCGGTTTTGTGTTTTAAAATTTGCACAACGCGCCCGTTTAATCCTTCGGGCGCATCACTCGCCTGCACGATATCCAATTCTATATCCGCGCCCGTGCGCTTTAATTCGCTTAAAAACAGTGCGTGCAATTCATCTGTCACCTCTATCCGTTTCGTTCCGGAAACCGCTTTCGGTCTTCCCACCGTGCGTGGTCGCGCCGCAGTCTTTGTTTGCGTGCTCTTGCCGTTCGGCACGGCTTTCCATCGCTCAATCACAAAATTCCAATGTGAAGGCAAAGCCTGTTGAATGCGAAGTGATATCCACCCAACTATCATCGCCTCATTAAGACCATCAGGCACATCCGTTTGCCGTTCAATAAATTCGGCGGTAGTAATGCCCGTGCCCCGCCACAAAAGCCGAAGCTCCTCCGACATCGCATGGGTGATAATAATGGGCGTTTCAAAATCATCATCAATCATGACAATAGTATCAGTGACCCAGAGCGTAAAATAAACCCCAAAACCGCACGAAATCGGCGTTAACCAATTACGTTAATTATCGCAAGAATTGCCGGTCGGAAACAGTTGCGAGATTGCAACAAAACACTGATATCATTGGGAAAAGTGGATAGATAGCATTTGATTTAAATGCGTCCAATTATTATTAATCTGTAAATTCAGAGTGGTTAAACTTAAACCATGACAAGTAGCCCAAACAGCACTTCCGGCAATGGAAATTTCGCGAACCCTAACCAAATATTGGTGACGGCTCGTGCAAACCTGCAATCACAAATTTTGATTGATGAATTTGAAAACACAATCGACCGCATTGCCGCGAATTTTGATAAAAATGGCGGCGATGAATTAATTCAGATGGCGGCGATGCTGATTGGTAAATTACCAGTTGGCATGTTGGGGCAAATGCAAGATGTCATCGCCCGCGTTACTGATAATAAGGGGGATGAGTCCTTTCAATCATTCTGGGAAAAATTCAAAGACGAAATCAAAAAAGAAGAAAACAAAAGATACGCGATGGCAGATCTCGCGGGCGATATGCAACAAACACAACAGCAAATTGAACAAGCGCGTGAAGCACAATGGGATAATTCAACGCATAATTTTGCTGGCATGGATATGAATGGTGAAGAAATTGATAGTTTAATTGATTTCATGAAAAAGCCATCAAACCGAGCCAAATTGATTGCGAAAATTGCGAAGAAAAATGGCGGGGATATCGATAAGGCAACTAAGACTCTTGATAATGCAATTCTTTATGCCGATCTTTACAAAAAGATTGAAAAGGGAACGGCAACACCAGAAGAAAAAGCAAAATTTGATGAATTAGACAAAACTCCGGGCGTGAAAGAAGCGGCTCAATTAGCCCACCAAGAGCAAAAAAATACGCTTACTCAAAACGCCGAAGCAAAGGCGGGAAACACTTTAAATTCAATGTCGACGTTTAAAGATAATTTTTCAACGGCACCAAACCTTCGAGAACATCATGCGGCTGCCATCGCGGCGTTAACGCCATTGGATGATAAACCTAAATTATTTGCCGCTAATGAGGCGGTAGTAAACCCGCCAAGCAATACCGGCCTAACCTTTTAACACTCTAACTAAGTTATTTGTTTAGTCCCGCAAATGTAACTGGCGTGGAATTTGATGCGAATTTTTGACGCGCTAATTCAGTATATTCCAAATTCTGCATTTGTGTCATTGAAACCGCTTCCCCATTTTGTTGAACGGTCGTAATTGAACCAACTTTTTTCACAGGGTTGCCAATCAATACCATGGGCGCACCAATGCGCAAAGTTGCGTCTATTCCAAACACAGTATCCGCTACTACCATTGGGCGTATGCCATCTTGGGCGCTGAGTTGCATTGCACGGTTAAAAGCACCGCCTAATAACGCCGCTTGCGGAATTTCTTTTTTAGATGCGTCAAATAGCTGAATATTTGTTAGTTTTAATTTAACACATGCTTGCGTAGAGGGTTCGGTGCTTGATTTATCGCCTTCAAGTAAATAGCCGATTGAACCATCTGCATTTGATGCAACGGCATTCATCCACTTGTTTAAGACAAGGCCAGTGCTCGATGTATCAGAGTGATTTATTGCCACACGATCACCAATGATGAGTGTGCGTTGGCCTTCCGATACCATGGCTTGGTTCATTTGCGCCATTGGCAAACATTGCCCAGCTTCCAATGCCATCGCATCATTCGCGGCGAGGCCAGCCATGGCGGCGAATGCTGTTCCCAAAACTAACCCAGTCAATTTTTTAGAAATCTTAGCCATGTTCGTTATCTCTTTGTTTAAGTCTTTGTTTTATTACGACTTTGCAGTCTCAATTCCTGTCATAAATGAGACTCTTTTTTATTGGATAAATTCGCTACGTATGGTAATCTAATCCTCAATAAAAACGGGTTTTCCTGTTTTTACCTGAGGCTAAAAACCGCAAAATGGCGACAGTCTCAAAAACGACAATTTATGAGACTTTGAGCAGAAAGACCCAATAATCATGTCGAAAACCCCTAAGAAACCACGCAATTCCGCGCCCTTTCGGCCTGCCTTGCCACCTATTTCAGGCGAAAGTTTAGGTGAAAATTCCGGTCGTTTAATCGGGTATGTTCGCGTTTCAACCGCCGAACAAAACACGGATTTGCAATATGACGCATTGGTGCGCGCGGGTTGCACGGTGATTTATGAGGATAAAATTACGGGCGTCTCGCGTGAACGTGCGGGGCTTGATGCCGCGATGCTTGATATTGCGATGGGGGACAAATTGGTGGTGTGGCGACTTGACCGTTTGGGGCGTTCCATTCCGCATATCATGACCATCGTGGCAGAATTGGGTGATAAGGGCGCGAGCCTTCAATCACTTGGTGAAGGGTTCGACACGGGCAATGAAGCGGGAGAATTATACTCAACCATTTTAGCGATGATAGCGCACGTTGAGCGCCGCATGATAGTGTCGCGCACACGGGCGGGTTTAGCGGCGGCGCGAGAACGTGGCGTAAAATTGGGCGCACCGCGCAAGATGAATCATGACCAAATTCACGCCGCAAAAATCATGATGAAGCGCGGCATAAAGGCACACACCATCGCCTATGATTTTGGTGTCGGCAGAGCCACATTGTTTCGCAATATGCAACCGCGAACCCAAAAATTAGCGGCGTGAATTTTTTGTTTTGAATATCACAGACTCATGCGATAAATATTTACGCAAGCATTCGATAACTGGTTACTATCGTATTTTTAAGTGGTGCAATCATACATACGTATGCGCCAAACCAGCCACATAAACCCTATCCCAATAATCCCCAAACTATCGCCTTACGCCGATTGCAAGATGTGTGTGTAATACAAAAACCTTCGGCTTTTTCTTCCACACATCTTGGCAAGGGAGACCGTTGGCACTTCTCCCGTTGCATCCCTCTTGGCAGTTGGCGCATCAAAGGCATTGAGCCTCGTTGCACCAATAGGGGAGACTTCGCTCTCCCCAAACCCCATCGACAAAAAGGGCGTGCCTGCCCCTTTGAACCCAGCCTCTATCCGAGAGACCAACCGTCCGCCGTTTGGATACCGCCACTTCATGAAGACCAGAGTTTTCGCACCCTGAACCACGACAAAGTGAGCCTTCAAGCTCCCCTCGACCCCATGACCAAAATAACGCCATTTGGATTGCGGCAGGGGCTTGGAGATTTTCCTCTCCACCCTGCACCCGAACCATATTATTAGTTCATAGCCACTGTCTAAATTTAATACATTATGAAAGTTGGAATTAATAGCTGCCGATAATTGAAACAATGCGCTTGCATTGGCCTCGGAGCTGGCTTTCATCGGGCTTTGCCGCGCCACCATGCATATTATCTCTACTATATTCATTTATGGCTCTAAAATCTTCGACAAAATTAAATAAAGGATCATCCGAACCTGCATTTTCAATTTCGCCTGCCATACCATCTAACATAGTCAATTGTGCAAATCTTGATGGAAAACGAGAACGAATAAAATATTCCAAAAATGGTCTTAAATCTTTTATTAATGATTCTGCAGTTACCCCTTCTAGAAATTCCCCCGTTGATGCAAACTCTCGTATTCTTTCACTTTGACACACGTAAATAGATTTCAACTCGTCTATTGAACTCCAAGCGCTTATTTTTCCATTTGCCATACCATCACAAGACATTTGAAACTCCTTGGCGGCCCTATAGTTTTTAGAAATTAAGTTGAGAAATCTAGGGTCATGCGAGAAAACAATTACTTGTGAAGACTTTTGCGCTAAAGCTCTAATTTGACTTGTTGTTTCAAATTGTCTCGACATGTCTTGACTAGAAAACGGATCGTCAAAGATTATAATAGAATTTGCCAAATTTTCGTCATTTCTGACTTGAGTGATAAAGAATGCTAGTGCCAAAGTAAATTTATCACCGCTACTTAACACTGTTTGGAAACATGGCTTGGTGTCAAGTTTTTCACCAACTTTAACAGAATGTGCACCTATCAAAATTGAAAATTCAGTATTTGCTTCCCTACCAACAAAACTTGCTTTTGTATCTGATATTGCAAAGTTTGCCCCGAAAAGTTCAAGGAGACTGTTTATTTCCTTTTGCTTACTAGTTATTGTGTTTATCGTATAATCTCTAAGCTCTTGTTGAGCATCCTTTTTACTTTGTTCTAGCACCAACCGCTCTAATTCCAGCCTTTTCCAATTCTCAACCTCTTTAGATAAAGGGCTCGAAGTTTTGGATTTAAGAGCTTTTCGCTTTTCGAAGTTTTCTTCAGCCTTTTTCACGTCAGTAATTTGTGCTTCGTCTCTAGCTTTCATTATTAGTTTATTAATTTCGTTTAATATTAAGTTGTATTGTGAAATTTGATTTATAGAAAATTCAATTTTGGTCTCGTCATCGCTAAAATCAATCTTCTTGTGTGGGCTTTGTAACTTTTCTTTCAACTTACTCACTAAGACATACAGGCCTGATTTTAAAGTTTCGATTTCAATGTTCGGACTTTCTGGAAGTTCACAAACACCATTCCAAAAATTGAAATCGACAAAATTGGAATTGACTAAGTCTCTAATATTTTGAAATTGAGACCCGCAAACCTCTTCAATATTCTTGATCGTTGTCTCAACTTTCGCGAGCACATCAGCGTAGGACTGACTAAATACTCCTTTAAAAGCCTCGACAATTTCAACGTTGCTTGTGTCTTGACTGCAAAATGGACAGTTGGAACCAGAAATATGCTCCAACCCATATTTAATCCATCGGTTGGCATTGATGTCCATGTTATGGGCAATGATATGGTCATGCATTAATTTTGAAGCGTTTTCAGATATATCATTCAATGAAATTTCAAAAATTGATTTATAGAATTGGAAACTCTCCAGAGAGATAAGTTTTAAGTTCTGCCTTTGTTTTACAGCTGATACACTTTTTGCTAACTCAAAATTCTTTCTAGAATTTTCAATTTGTTCATCAATATCAATTGGGATTTCGAACTCACAAAATGCTTTAACGTTCGTTATTGAAGGAATAGACGCTTTTATAACTTTCTCGGCATTATTTAGATTGGAAGCGCAAATTTTTTGTTCAGCATCTATTTTTGCGATAATATTTGCAAGCTCTACTCCCTTAACTCCTAACACAATTGGCAAGAGATTGCGTTTATTGTCTCTCGTTACACTATCACCTACATGAAGATTTCTCTTAACATATTCATTGTCAAAAATATGAATACTATTTGCATTTTGGTTCCACGAACCTTTGGAAAAAGTTACTGAGCTTGTTTCATCACCCCATTTCAAATTAACTAAAGGTAATCTCGATGCGCCAAGGCGCTGGCGAGCCAAAATAAAGTTAGCATTATTTTCGGATAACGACCTTAGCACAGAACAAATAGTGCTTTTTCCGTAGCCATTTCTGGCGTAAATTAAGTTCAGTTTTTCAAATCGTGGGGCACTATGCTTTAAAACAGCAAATCTCCCAATTTCTTCAAACTTTTCGATTCTGATTAGCATTTCTCAGCACTCGCCCCATACAATTGCTTTTGAAAACCAATGAAAGCATCTCGGATTTTGGGAATTCCGCCTAATGCAAGGGCAGCGTCATTTATACCTTGATACTTGAGTTGTAGAAGGGTTGGTAGCTTTTCTTGGTCCAATTCTTCAACGCCTTCGGTAACGTATTGCCCTAAAACGAACTCTAAAAATGTTTGCAACTTATCATCATAGCTGCACATAATTGCATCATGCTTTTGCGAAACACGTTCGGAGCGGGTTAAGGGCGGATTGGCGAACGCGATATATGCGAGAATATCAAATACATCGCTTTTTTGCGCATTGATGAGCTTAGCAATCTCGGTCATTTGCTCGCTGCCATATCCGCGTTCATTCAAAGCAGATAGTAGGCTTTTTCGAGTTTCGGGATTTCCCCATATATAGCGTAGTTCAACTTCATCCTTAAACAATGCTGGCAATTCACCAAACATTCGCTCGATAAACTCTGTGGCAGACAATGGACGACCATCGGGGCTATAAAACATAGTCGCGGAAATATGTTGCAAAGTGCGCTCTTTGCCGTCTGCTAACTTAATCTTTACTGGCTTTTTCTTTTCAGATTCACCGCCGCTTGTATCTGGCGGATCGCCGCCACCATCACCAGTAGGTTCCGTTGGGCCGCTTGTTGGCTTTGGCTTCGGCTCACTTGGTTCAAGCGGTTCACCATCCCATTCAGGGTCATTAAAGTGATGATATGCGCGAACAAAGTCGTAAATTGTGAAATAGTCTTTCCCGTCATAAAGGCGTGTTCCACGCCCAACAATTTGTTTGAATTCAATCATTGAACTAACAGGGCGCATCAAAACAATATTGCGAACATTGCGTGCATCAACGCCCGTTGAAAGTTTTTGCGAAGTTGTCAGGATTGTTGGAATTGTTTTTTCATTATCTTGGAAAGTTCGAAGAAAAGTATTCCCAATCTCACCATCGGCAGAAGTTACCCTAACGCAATAATTTGGGTCTTTGCTAGTTTTCATTTGGTTGATTAGATTGCGAACCGCAGCAGCATGGTCTTGGGTGGCGCAAAAAACAATCGTCTT
>CAZKYS010000085.1:0-10162 GCA_964557085.1 uncultured Caulobacteraceae bacterium | reverse complement strand
ACCGTTCAGATGCATATATACGTGAATCAAGGGCATCACTTGAATATATGGCGGCGAATAAATATTACCGTAGAATAAGCGAACGCGGTATGCCGGGCGCCTTTGGCGAGGCTAGCCGTGCAGCAAATAATGCCATGGATACAATCGAACGGAAAGTTACCGCGTTTTCCAGCGTTGTTAGTGTATTTGAAAGCAAAGTGGATGAAGTAGTTGAATCGGTATCAACTAACGCAAGTGAGCTTGAAGCACTATCGACAACTTTACGCGCTTCATCAACTATTGCCGCTGAACAATCTACATCAGTTGCCGCTGCTGCTGAACAATCATCAGCAAATGTAAATTCTGTTGCCGCCGCCACTGAAGAAATGGCTAATTCAGTTTCTGAGATTAATCAGCAAGTTACGCAATCATCATTAATCACTATTGATGCTGTTAAAAGTGTCGAACAAGCCACTGCTGATATAAATAATTTATCAGAAAGTTCAGAAAAAATTGGAAATATTCTTTCCATAATTATTGATATTGCAAGCCAAACTAACTTACTAGCGCTTAATGCAACCATTGAAGCTGCAAGGGCGGGCGATGCTGGAAAAGGTTTTGCCGTAGTTGCATCTGAAGTCAAAGCACTAGCTAACCAAACCGCTAAAGCAACTGATGATATTAAGATTCAGATTTATGAAATTCAAAACGCGAGTTCTCAAGCGGTTAAATCCATAAATACTATATCGAAAACAATTAATGAAGTAAGTGAAATTGCAACTGCAATAGCTGCGGCGGTAGAAGAGCAAAGTGCGGCCACAAGCGAAGTAGCACGCAATATTGACCAAGCCTCAACAGGTACGATGGAAGTAAGTTCTAGCATTGGGTCAATAAGCCGCGTTATTAATGATTACGGCTCCGCAACAGAGCAAATTCTAGAGACTTCTGCTCAATTAACAAATAAAAGTGGTATGATGCGCGCATCGGTAAATGATTTTCTGATAGAGGTAAAAAAAGTAATTTAGATAATTTTTAAAAAAATTATTTGAAAAAAATTGTAACCTTGATTTCGCAAGAAATGCTTTAACCGATAATATACCTATTAGCATGTTTCTTAAAACACGTTTGAGATTTCTTATTTCACATCACAACAATTGCGGCATGACAGGTGATTTAGAATTTTCGAGTATTGTCTTTTTTAATTAATTGCGCTTAAGAAGGGCTTATGTCTTATAATACATTTGGTCATTTGTTTCGTGTTACTACTTGGGGTGAATCGCATGGGCCTGCGCTTGGGTGCGTGATTGATGGTTGCCCACCAAATATCCCCCTTACAGCCGTCGATATTCAGGGTGATTTGGATAGGCGAAAACCAGGGCAAAGCAAATTTGTAACCCAAAGACGCGAAGATGATTTGGTTGAAATCCTATCTGGTGTTTTCGAAGATGAAGACACAAATGGGCAAGTAACAACAGGCACACCAATCAGCCTTATGATACGCAATACTGACCAACGCTCAAAAGATTATGGCGAAATTGCCAAAGCATGGCGCCCAGGGCATGGTGATTATGTTTATGATGCTAAATATGGCGTTCGTGATTATCGTGGCGGCGGGCGAACTTCTGCGCGTGAAACTGCGGCACGCGTTGCAGCTGGCGCAGTCGCGAAAAAGATTTTGGGCGATGAAATTAAAATCACGGGCTATTTAACCAAAATTGGCAAGCACGAAATTGACCGCACCAAAATTGATTTAAACCAAATAAATCAAAATCCATTCTTTTCACCCGATGCAGAAATTGTATCGGTTTGGGAAGAATATTTGGATGATATCCGCAAAAGCGGCACTTCAATTGGCGCTGTGGTTGAAGTTATCGCAAGTGGTGTTCCTGTCGGGTGGGGCGCGCCCGTTTATGCAAAAATTGAAAGCGAACTTGCATCTGCTATGATGAGCATTAATGCTGTTAAGGGCGTTGAAATTGGCGCAGGATTTGGCGCGGCAGAATTAATGGGCCATGAAAATGCCGATGAAATGTATTTGGATGAAAATGGCAAAATCGCCTTTAAATCCAATAATAATGGCGGTGTATTGGCAGGGCTTTCAACAGGGCAAGATATTGTGGTCCGTATGAGCATCAAACCAACCAGCAGCCTTTTGACACCCGTAAAATCCCTCAATCGCAAACACGAAGAAATCGACATAATAACCAAAGGCCGCCACGACCCATGCGTAGGCATACGCGCCGTCCCCGTTGCCGAAGCAATGATGGCGTGCGTTCTTGCCGATATGAAATTAATGCATAGGGCGCAGGTAGGCTAATTATTCAGCTGCAGCCTTACAGCTTGGCAGGTTTTCCCTGTCCATATCTTCCATTCCAAAGCGAATTCGGGTGATTTTTTGATCTTCAAAGGCTTTGATTGCGGCTTTATTGCGTGTTTGATCGCAATTTATATCATCGGATATTTTTACGCCGCCCGCTTTAAAATTATCGGAAATTTTATTTGCAAGAATTGCACTTTGCTCATTTAGAATTGGATCGATTATAAAATCAATTGCAAGATAGCCGTCTTCTTTTTTTAGTCCATAACGAAACTCAACAGGTTCGAATTTGGCCTCGCCGCATTCAACAAAACATTTGCTATAAAATTCGGTTTCGGGCTTTGAAACATCTTTTATGACAATTTCATTTGCGGTTTTTTGCGGCGATAATGATAGGAAAATATCGGTAAATTTGAAGGTGCAAGTTGGTGAAATTTCAGTTTCAACGGCCTCTATGATACCGTCATATTGTGGGTTTACACGCCCTTCATTGCGAAATACCCATAATCTTACTTTGCAATTATCGACTATATAATCACGCTTGCGCCCATTAACCGAAACTGCAGTGCCAAGTATTTTTGATAATTTACGATAATTTTTGCCAATCGTATCTTCATCAAGTAATTTTTCTAAATTACCCTTTTCAGGCTTAGGTGTATCGCCAAAATCAACTTTTACAGCAGTCTGCGCAAATGCAAGCTTTGGGGCAAGAAGTGCAAAAAGCAAAATAAAAATTTTCTTCATAATTATCCCGACGTGACGATTGTTATATTATATCACATAATATAAATTCAAAAAAAGAATAAACAACCATTATGTCTGTTTTTGGGCACAAACTGGGCAATGCGCCGCACTTTTCATCATAAATAAATTTGCTAAAAAGCATTATGACATTAATCTTAATTCGCCATGGCGAAACCCAATTTAATATTGAAAGCAGGCTTCAAGGCTCTATGGATAGCCCCCTGACTGGGCATGGTGAAATGCAAGCTGAAATAATCGGTAATCATATCAAAAAATTATATGATATTAGTGTCTTCACTTTTGATGCAAGCCCCCAAGGGCGCGCTTTTGCTACCGCCAATATTATCAAAGAACGCCTTAAATATAATGGCGAAATTAATTTCACACCTTCACTTCGCGAAGTAAGTTTTGGTGATTGGGAAGGCTTAACACGCCAAGAATTAATTGATAATTTTGATTATGACACATCGGTTTGCACAAGGGTAAATTGGGCAAATTCTTGCATTTCAGGTGAAAGCTTTAAGGATGCACGCGATCGCATTCAAAGATGGCTTGATAGGTCGGTTTTGCAAAATAAAATTGTGGTTTCGCATGGCGTTACTTTATCAATTTTGCGCGGTCTTTACCTTGGGCTTTCACAAGATGAAATGCTTGGTCTTTCAATATCGCAAAACTATTTTCACGTCTTAAAAAACGGCAAAGAAACCGCAATTCACGCCTAATTATTTGCATTGATTAGGTGTTTTTGCGCAATCAATATTAAATTCTTCAAGAAGCGAATTTCGTGCTAATTCACCAATTTCGGTATCTGCACGTCCAATTTCTATAAGCATTTGTTTGGCTTTATTCTTATCTTGCTTAACCCCCTGCCCTTCGAGATAGGCATAAGCAACATCAATTTTCGCCTGCTCTGAACCAAGGGCAATGGCTTTATTATAATAGCCGAATGATTTTGTGATATTTATCGGAATTGGTAATTCAGTTCCCTTATTATAAATGCGCCCTAATTCAACCATAGCCTCTAAATGGCCAAGGTTTGCCGCTTTTTCATAATATTGTATTGCTGGGGCGGCTTGTTTAACATTTTCGGCACTACCCATAATTTCAAAACCAAGGGCGTATAAAGCGTATTTATTATTTAGGGCGGCGGCTTTTTTGAACCAAACACGCGCTTTGTCCGCGCTTCCTGTTGCACCATTTCCTGCATTAAGACCCATGAAATATTGGGCATTAGAATCACCATTATTTGCCGCCGCCTCTATTTTCTGGCGATTTTGGGTGAAATTTATTTTCTTAAGGACTGCAACATCACCAAGGGTTTCAACCTCGCGGTCACTAATACCCCACATTGTAACATTATTTGTTGGTACAATTACATTCATTGCCAAATTTGGTTTTGTATTTTGTGCATATGCGCCATTCACTAAAAGTATGCAAAAACCAATTGTGAAAAAAATATTTCTTGAAAAATTGCGCATCATTACACCTCTAATTTGACGTAGCTTTATTTTACTTTAAATATCAAAAAAACAAAATTAATTTTATGTGTGATATGAAAAATGGGCGAAATTAAGGACATTGAAGTAAGTAATATTTTCCTTCTATTACTGACAATTGTGGCAGCATTAGGTTTTACAACCACATTAGGTCAAGAGGGGATTGTTTTAAAAATTATCGTTACCGCTTTTGTTATTGGTGTATGGATTATTGGCCTTTGCTTTCATGAATTTTCCCATGCACTGACGTCTTATATTTATGGTGATAATTCAATCATTTCCAAAGGCTATTTGACGCTTAATCCGTTTTTGTTTTCTGATGCACGTTCGTCAATAATTTTTCCCATAATCATTTTATTAATCGGCGGATTACCGCTTCCGGGCGGGGCGGTTTATTTGCGCCATGATTTATTGAAAACCCGCACACACATCGCCCTTACATATCTTGCAGGGCCAAGCGCGAATATTGTTTTTGGTATTGTGCTTTGTTTATTGGCATTGGCAATTCCCGATGGGGCAAATTATTTGAACCTTAAAGGTGCGATTGTTTTAAGCGCATTTTTGCAATTTTATTCGGCAATTTTCAATTTATTGCCCGTCCCAAGTTTTGACGGATTTGGCGCAATTTCGGTTTTCCTACCACCTGAAATGCAAATTCAAGCGCAGAAATTTGGCGCAATTGTCTTTGCCTTAATAATTATTGCAATTTTTGCCTTTCCAGGTGTTTTCACACCATTGGCACGCCTCGCGGTAACTTTCGTAATTGCAAGTGGGGTTTCACCTGAATTGGTCGAAAATGGTTTCACAAATTTTTTAGGGGGCGTTTAAGCCCCCTAATTTATAATTCAAATTTTTCAAGTTTCTTTTCAACACTTGCAAGTTTTAAAGTAACATAATTTGGCATACCATCCTTATATGGCGGGTAATCTTCGCCCTGTATAAGGCCCGTGAGATAATCACGGCATGATTGGGTAATGCCAAACCCATCTTCGGTAATGAAATCACGTGGCATGAATTTTTCAACATTGGCAACATCGGCTAAATTCGCCATGCCAATTTCCCAAACATAAGGCGTTGAAGATTTACGAACTACTGTCGGCATAACCGAATTATGCCCCGCCGCCGCATATTCAACCGCAGCTTTTCCAAGTGCATAAGCCTGCTCGACATCAGTTTTTGACGCAAGGTGGCGCGCCGCGCGTTGTAAATAATCGGCAACTGCCCAGTGGAATTTATAACCAAAAGCTTCTTTTACCATATTTGCAACAACGGGTGCCGCACCGCCCAATTGCGCATGACCAAATGCATCGCGCGTTCCCTGCTCGGCAATGAATTTGCCATCTGGATAATGGCAACCTTCGGAAACAACCACCGAGCAATAGCCATATTGCTCAACTTTTTCTTTTACTTTTGCAAGGAATTTTTCTTGATTAAACTCAATTTCGGGGAAAAGAATTACCACAGGAATATCATTATCAGCATCCGCCGCAAGGCCGCCAGCAGCGGCAATCCAACCTGCATGGCGCCCCATAACTTCGATTACAAACACTTTGGTAGATGTTGAACACATAGAGCGCACATCAAAAGATGCCTCACGGGTTGAAACCGCAATATATTTAGCAACTGAACCAAAACCAGGGCAGCAATCAGTTATTGGCAAATCATTATCAACAGTTTTTGGAACATGAATTGCCTGAACTGGATAGCCCATTTTTTCCGATAATTGCGAAACCTTATAACAAGTATCAGCACTATCGCCGCCGCCATTATAAAAGAAATAGCCAATATTATGGGCTTTAAAGACTTCGATTAATCTTTCATATTCGCGTTTATTTTGTTCCAAAGATTTTAATTTAAAACGGCAAGATCCAAAACCGCCCGATGGCGTATAACGTAGCCCCGCGATTGCTTCATCGCTTTCTTGCGAAACATCAATCAAATCCTCAGTAAGCGCGCCAATAATGCCATTACGACCTGCGTATATTTTGCCAATTTTATCAGTATGTAATTTTGCAGTTTGAATAACGCCGCAAGCCGAAGAATTGATTACCGATGTAACACCACCAGATTGCGCATAAAAAGCATTTTTGACCATTATAAAGCCCCTTGTTTTGATTCAAATGGGTTTTAGCAAAACATAAAGGCGCTTCATAGCAGGTTTTGAATATTTAA
The DNA here is from genome assembly GCA_964557085.1 of uncultured Caulobacteraceae bacterium. Lineage (GTDB taxonomy): Bacteria > Pseudomonadota > Alphaproteobacteria > Caulobacterales > Aquidulcibacteraceae > Pseudaquidulcibacter. Next base: position 3,454 of record CAZKYS010000085.1, on the reverse strand, counting down.
GTGCGACAACTGCATCTTATTCGAAAGTAGGTGGCAAAATTTTGCGCTTTCAATTGCTTTTTTATCCATAAGTGACTAAATCCCACCCCGATAATAGGATTTAACAAAATGAATTGGTCACCGAATAGCTGGCGTTCAAAAAATGCCAAACATATTCCAAATGATTACCCAAGCGCGGAGGCATTGGCAGAAGTTGAAAATACTTTGTCAAAAAAACCGCCTTTGGTTGTCGCAAGCGAAATTGAAAAACTTAAAAAAGAACTTGCCAAAGTTTCGCGCGGCGAAGCATTCTTGCTTCAAGGCGGCGATTGTGCCGAAAGTTTTTCTGAATTTGAAGCAGACCGTATAATTCGTTATTTCCGTGTTTTCCTTCAAATGGCAGTTGTTCTTACATTCGCGGGCGGCAAACACGTTGTTAAAGTTGGGCGCGTTGCAGGGCAATTTGCCAAACCGCGTTCAAGCGCAACCGAAACCCAAGGTGATATAACTTTGCCATCATATCGCGGCGATAATATCAATGGCCTTGAATTTAATGAGGAAAGCCGCCTTCCTAATCCTGAACGTTTGATGATGGCTTATAATCAATCGGCATCAACCATGAATTTGTTGCGCGCCCTTGCAACTGGTGGTTATGCGGATTTGGCCTATGTGAATAATTGGAATTTGGACTTTGTCAAAAAGCAGGGCAAAACTGCGGCTGATTATCTAAAGCTTTGCCACCATATCGAAGAAAGCCTTGATTTCATTGGTTCAATGGGCAAAGGTTCGGTTGAAACTGATACTGTTTCATTCTTCACTTCGCACGAGGCATTATTGCTTGGTTATGAAGAAGCATTGACGCGTAAAGATAATCTATTCGGTTCGGGCGGATATTATGCCACATCTGCGCATATGTTGTGGATTGGTGATAGAACGCGCGGCCTTGATGATGCGCATATTGAATATTGTCGTGGCGTTGCCAACCCTATCGGCGTTAAATGCGGCCCATCATTATCGCCAGACGAATTAGTAGAACTTATCGAGCGTTTAAATCCAAAAAATGAAGCAGGCAAATTAGTTTTAATCGCCCGTTTCGGCTCTGATAAAATTGCGCAGCATTTACCTGCAATGGTCAAAAAAGTTACCGAAGCGGGGAAAAATGTGGTTTGGTCATCTGACCCAATGCATGGCAATACAATCACTTCGTCAAACGGCTTCAAAACCCGCCCATTTGAGCGCGTGGCATCCGAAGTTGCGCAATTTATGGAAATTGTGACCGCAAATGGTGGCTATCCTGGTGGTATTCACCTTGAAATGACGGGTGATGATGTAACCGAATGCACAGGTGGCAATATTGGCGTTTCCGAAGAAATGTTACCAAGCCAATATAACACCCATTGCGACCCACGCCTTAATGCCGACCAATCACTAGAACTTGCGTTCGAAATTGCCAGCAAATTACGCGAAGACCGAAAAGAGCAAAGAATGGCGGCGGCGGGAATATAAAATATCAAAAGCCCACCCTCGGATTTCTTCGAAATCCTCACTCAGGCTTTTGGTTTGTGCGGACAAATAAAATCAAAAAGCGTGGTTTTTGATTTTATTTGACATGATTTTTTTTTAAAGGCTTGAACATTGTTTCAAGCCTTTTTTATTTAAACATAACTCATCCTGCGTCAAAATGAGGGGAGTAGCAAGTGTGAGTGAACGAATTATTTAATACATGAGCGAGTGAACGCGCCGCTAATCGCCCATTTTCACGAAGGATTGCCTATCCGTTTGATTTCCCAATGTAAATCTACGCCTTGGGTTTCTTTGACTTTGGCGATTACGTAGTCGCCTAGGGCTTCGAGGTCTTTGGCGGTGGCATTGCCTGTGTTTATCATAAAGTTGCAATGCTTTTCGCTCATTTGCGCGCCGCCGATTTTAAAGCCGCGAAGGCCTGCATCATCGATTACCTTCCATGATTTGCGGCCGCCTGATTGAACTTGGTCGGGGTTTTTGAAGGTGCTGCCGCCGGTTTTTTCGCGTATTGGTTGGGAATTTTCGCGGCGGGCTGTTATTGCGTCCATGCGTTCTAAAATTGCCGATGGTTCGTCTTTTGTGCCTTCAAAGGTTGCCGAAACAAAGATTAAATCATTTGGCAATGCGCATTTGCGATATTCAAAGCCCATATCTTCATTTTTGAAAATATGGCGATTACCTTGGCGGTCAATTGCCACACATTCTACCAAAACATCCTTGGTTTCGCTTTCATAGCAGCCCGCATTCATACGAAGCGCGCCGCCAATTGTTCCGGGCACACCGCGATAGAATTCAAGCCCTGCAATTCCCGCCTCACCTGCTTTTTTTGCCAAGATTGCATCCAAAACCATTGTTCCGCAGGTAATCTTTAGGCCATCAACCGAAACCTGCCCAAAGCCCTTTGGTGTAAGGCGAATAACAACACCCTTAACCCCGCCATCACGCACAATAAGGTTTGAACCAACGCCAATTATTGTAACAGGCACTTCTTCTGGCAATGCCTTCAAAAATTGCGCCAAATCATCTTCATCGGCGGGCTGAAACAAAAATTGCGCAGGGCCACCAACACGAAACCATGTAAAAGGCGCAAGCGGCACATTTTCTTCAATTTTTCCACGAACTTTCGGCAAATCAGCAAGGGTGAGCATTATTAAACTTTCTTTGTCTAATATCCTCGATAGCTTTGTCTTTCATGCTTGAAAAGCCCCTGATGCACCATAATTTTCCAACCCGAATTTTTCCAATATGGCGAATTCATTTCGATTTCTAAATTCTTAAAGCCATTTATACGGCGTCTTGTATTGGCTTCTTTTGCAAATTCGATAATTTTTTCAAGGAAAAATTCACGATTAATCATAAAGGCCATATTTGACCAATTAAGAACTTTGGCATCAATAATATATGCGCGATTTTCGTATTTTTTAATATATTGCGGGCATAATTCTTGGGCATCATCGCGATAATAAACACTTGCCCCAACCAATTTTAATGCCTTTTTAGGGCGCAAAGTTCGTCGCAAACCTGCCATGAATTTTTCAAAAACTGGGGCATTTTCACGCGGATAATATCTTGAAGTTTTAGCGATTAATTCACCCAAAGTATTGGGATTATCGCGATGCTTAAAACTTGCCTGAACAATTTCACCTGTTTCAAAGGCGTTACGTGCATCATTTATCTGGCGATATGCTTCTTCACGGCTTTCATAAAGCGGAAGATCATTTTCAAGGAAAATGCCATATTTTGTGCTTAAAACATTTCCCATCCCTTCAAAACCGCCAAGGATGCCAAGGTTTTGTTCAAAAACAATCGGTTCAACATTGAAACTCTTGCAAATTTCAACACCATCATTTGTGCCCTCAGGGAGGAGGACTTTGAATTGGGCAAACATGGAAATAAAACCACGTTCTTGATAAGTCATCAGTGCGTTTCGCAAACTATCATATCCCTGCCA
>CAZKYS010000084.1:0-10211 GCA_964557085.1 uncultured Caulobacteraceae bacterium | reverse complement strand
AATGCCAATTCACCTTCAGGGCTGCCAAGCATTTCATACGCATCGCGCGCCGCAATTGTAACCGCCAATGCCGAAGGTTCGGCAAGGCCAATATCTTCGGACGCCATTCTTATTAATCTTCGCGCGATAAAAAGTGGGTTTTCACCGCCATTTAACATCCTTGCCAACCAATAAAGCGCCGCATCAGGGTCAGATGCCCGCACCGATTTATGAAGCGCGGAGATTAGATTATAATGTTCATCACGATTTTTATCGTATGCTTGGGGCTTTCTTTGCGCAAATTTTGCGACATCATCGGCATTTATTGCGCCAGATTTTAAACCCAAAATTTCGCCAACAAGATTTAAAATATAACGCCCATCACCATCGCAAATGGCGATTAAGGCATTGCGGGCATTTTCATCAAATACGCCATTTCTATCAAATGCCCCCTCACCACGCGTAATTAATTGGTTTAATGCATCATCTTCAAGGCGATTTAAAACAAAAACCCTTGCCCGTGATAAAACCGCGCCATTAAGTTCAAAACTTGGGTTTTCGGTTGTTGCACCAATTAATGTTACAAGCCCACTTTCAACATAAGGCAAGAAACCATCTTGTTGTGCGCGGTTAAAACGGTGAATTTCATCAACAAATAATAATGTGCGCTTGCCCATTTTTTGATAAGTTTGTGCGGTTTCAAAGGCTTTTTTTAAATCTGCAACCCCCGAAAATACCGCTGATATTGGCAAAAATTCATAGCCCGCCTCTTTTGCAAGCAATCTTGCAATTGTGGTTTTACCAACGCCAGGTGGCCCCCATAATATCATTGATGAAAGGCTTTGATTTTGCACCATTTCATAAATTGGCGCACCCTTTGCCAATAATTGCTCTTGGCCTATTATTTCACTTAAATGCTGCGGGCGCAGTTTTTCCGATAACGGGCGATTATCTTTGCCCGATGGAACTTGTTTGGTATTTTCACCGAATAAATCACTCACAAAATGATTGGCCCACGAATTGTTCGGCCTTCACGCAGGATGGTAAGAATGGCTTGCTTGTCTTTTCCCAACATGCCTTCAAGGCTTTGGATATCATTAATCGCTTTGCCATCAATATCCAATACTAAATCACCAGCTTTAAGCCCATATTGCTGTGCATTAGAACCATTGGCAACTTCGGTTATTACAATACCTTTCAAGAATGGATCAATGCCTTTTGAATCCGCAATTGAAGGCGTAAGAATTGCAACCTTGGCGCCGCCAAAGGAATGATTGCCATTTAACAATTTCTCTTCGACTTTTCCACCCGGAAGTTCTGAAAGTTTAAGTTCAATATTTGATTTTGAACCACCGCGAATATATTCGATATTCACCTTATCATTTGGCGCTTTTGTTGCCGCCAAATATCTTAGACCCGCTTCATCCGCAACAGATGTTCCATTAAAGCTTATGATTACATCACCACGCTTTAAACCCGCATTTGCCGCGCCAGAATTAGGATAGATATCAGTAATCAAAACACCGCTTGGGTTTGGTAAATTAAGCGTTTGTGCCATTTCTGAGGTGATATTTTGTCCTTTGACGCCCGTCCAAGTGCGAATAATGCGCCCATTGGCAAGGACATTATCAACAACGCGCTTAACCATTTCAGATGGAATTGCAAAACCAATCCCCGCAGATGACCCAGTTTGCGAGAAAATGGCAGTATTAATACCAACTAAATTCCCCTGCATATCAACCAATGCACCACCCGAATTACCAGGGTTAATCGCCGCATCGGTTTGGATAAAAAATGAATAATCTGTAGTTCCAATGTCAGTTCGCGCAAGCGCTGAAATAATGCCAGAAGTTACAGTTTGCCCAACCCCAAACGGATTACCAATTGCAAGTACCTGATCGCCCACTAATGCGTTTGATGTATCGGCATATTTTAGAAATGGGAGCTTTTCACCCTTTGTTTCAATCTTCAAAACCGCAAGGTCTGAACGCGGGTCAGTAAGCAAAACTTTGGCGTTAAATTCACGCTTATCACTCAATATAACCATGAATTCAGTTGCATTTTTTACAACATGATTATTCGTAACAATAATACCATCTTCACGAACAATAACACCAGAGCCTTGCGAAAGGCTCTCTTTATCAGGGAGCTTGAAGGCACCAAAAAATGGGTCAATTCCAACACGTCCCTTTTCCACCGCATGGGCATAAACATTGACAACAGCACCCGATGCACTTTTCACAATTGGCGCATAAGATACAATTGCCGCACTTTTGCTTTGCGGCACAATTCGATTAATTTCATTATTATTGGTTTGAACCTGCGCCGTCTTATCCTTATCCAAGAATGCCACAACCTTTGGCGCGGCAGTCACAGCGCCAGCACCAAGGCCAGCAACCAATAATAATTTTAACATATTTGAATTAGCTCCGAATTTCATGGAAATAACTTAGTGCCTAAAGGCCATTTTACCAATAGGCACTAAATTAAAATACATTAAACTTATTTTTCCAATTCGAATTGAACACTAAGTTGAAGGCTTACGCTTACTTCACCTGGTGCAATTGCAGTGTCGGCAACCGCTGCTTTTTCCATGCGCGCCATTGCATACATCGGAACAGGCTGCGGCTGATAACCACCAGATTCGCTGATAGACATTACGCGTTTAACACGCATACCAAAACCTTTTGCATAAAGGTTGGCACGTGCATTTGCTTTATCAATTGCTTCTTGGCGCGCTTTATCAAGCGCTTTGTCTGGATCTTCAACAGAGAATGTTGGACCAGAAATTTGATTTATACCTTGAAGAACCAAAGCGTCCAATACTGGTCCAACCTTACTCATATCACGGATTTTAATGCTTAGTGTGTTGGAAACCTGATAACCTTTGATGATTGGCGGTTTGTTTTCTTGATAAACATATTCAGGGTTCAAATTTACGCCAGATGTTTGCATATCTTTATCAGCAATTCCCGCAGCTTTTAAAGCCGCAAATGCCGCACTCATTTTCGTTGCATTATCTGCCATTGCCGCTTTTGCAGTTTTTGCCTGTGTAACCACACCAGCGCTTACAAGTGCAATATCAGGGGCTTGTTTGATTTCTGCACTTGTATTGATATTTAAAGTGCTTGGGCTTGGATTATTGCAGCAGGTTTGCGCCATTGCCGGCATAGAAAATGCAATAGCTGCGCCAAAAGCCAATAAAGCTGCGGTTTCAAATTTGTTTTTCATTTCAAACTCCCAATAAAATTTGTATTCATCTTATAGTGTTTGAAAAGCAACGCAACATGACCCAAATAAGGCGAAATTGCGACGCATCATTAAATTGATTACAGAAATCCCTTACATTTCCACTTGCAGCCACAAAAAAAGAACATTAGGTATGCCATTCAGAAAGGGTCTTTAGCTCAGTTGGTTAGAGCCGGCCGCTCATAACGGTCTGGTCGTTGGTTCGAGTCCAACAAGACCCACCACTTCCGTTTTTCCGTAGACTTTTCGTCTCTATAGCGGTTTCATATTTTTTCACTATTTATCTATTTTTAAAGTGTTTTTTCGCAATTTCACTACAACGAATCTGATGGTTGTACGATTCTCGTGTCTTACACCACTTCCAATTTTTTGTAATCTTTCTGTATCAAAAAAGCTTAATATTTTTCCCTATTTAATTAATTCTATCAATAGGTGATTTCCTCCTACTGTGATTTTGCCTCTAAAGCTTTTTGAAGTGTCGTGTTATTTGCTAATTTATATTGGCGCCATAATACTAATTAGCATATCTGAATTAACTGACCAATATAAAAAAGTAATCGCTTTCCCTGATATTTTTTTATTAGCGAATTTCAATTACATTAATGATTTTTTTGCCAGCAAAAACAAAGCTGTAAAATAGAGATTCCCTAAAGAACGTTTCAGGGAATTAATTAATTGAATTGTGAATTTTTCATCGAAGCTAAAGGTGAATTCTTAAAATAAGATACTATGTTTAAATAGTAAATCTCAATTTTGTATGCCATAATATTTGGCGCAAATTTGCGCTTGTATGTGCGCAAATTTGCGCCAAATATTAAATCGCTTATTGGTTTTTGTCACAGATTTTAAAATACTCGTCTTCCTGCTTTGACCATATCTGATTATTAGATACGATTTGAATTATCCTTGCCTTTGAAAAGGTTGAATCGCTTAAATGATCTCTCATATGCTTAATTATCTTTGGTGATAAGAAAGCCAACATAATGTTATTACCAACACAGTCTGAACTTAAATTCATGGAGGCAGCAATTTGGGCTATGCTTTCACTTTGCTCCATTATAGAATTAAAATACCAAACTCTTGCAAGATCAATCCATTTTAAAATGAATTGATTATCACTTCTGTAGTATTGCTTGAGCTCTCTCCTAATTTTGAAAAACGGATTTGATATAATTATCCTAAAATCAATATACTCGTCACGATCCCCATTTATCAATTTAGAACTGTATAAATATTTCAATGGTAGTTTTACTTCGATATTAAATTTATCCTCTACTGCTACTACCTTATTTATAAATCGGTCGATAAAATCCCTAGGTGAAATCACAAACGAAAGCTGCGATATAATTTTCTTAATATTAATTTTTGAATAATTTTCATTCTCTGAATATACGAAGTTCAATTCCATTAATGATTTTTTTGCCAGCAAAAACAAAGCTGTAAAATAGAGATTCCCTAAAGAACGTTTCAGGGAATTAATTAATTGAATTGTGAATTTTTCATCGAAGCTAAAGGTGAATTCTTAAAATAAGATACTATGTTTAAATAGTAAATCTCAATTTTGTATGCCATAATATTTGGCGCAAATTTGCGCTTGTATGTGCGCAAATTTGCGCCAAATATTAAATCGCTTATTGGTTTTTGTCACAGATTTTAAAATACTCGTCTTCCTGCTTTGACCATATCTGATTATTAGATACGATTTGAATTATCCTTGCCTTTGAAAAGGTTGAATCGCTTAAATGATCTCTCATATGCTTAATTATCTTTGGTGATAAGAAAGCCAACATAATGTTATTACCAACACAGTCTGAACTTAAATTCATGGAGGCAGCAATTTGGGCTATGCTTTCACTTTGCTCCATTATAGAATTAAAATACCAAACTCTTGCAAGATCAATCCATTTTAAAATGAATTGATTATCACTTCTGTAGTATTGCTTGAGCTCTCTCCTAATTTTGAAAAACGGATTTGATATAATTATCCTAAAATCAATATACTCGTCACGATCCCCATTTATCAATTTAGAACTGTATAAATATTTCAATGGTAGTTTTACTTCGATATTAAATTTATCCTCTACTGCTACTACCTTATTTATAAATCGGTCGATAAAATCCCTAGGTGAAATCACAAACGAAAGCTGCGATATAATTTTCTTAATATTAATTTTTGAATAATTTTCATTCTCTGAATATACGAAGTTCAATTCAGCAACGTGTTTTTCGAGTAATAAATCTTTGAAAAACTTTAATAACAAATTCTCCAATTTATCACACGGAATACGATCACAAGAAACTTGACTGTCAATTAAAGTGCGTGAATTAGTATAATAATATTTTCGAATATTTCCAAGCTTGATTTGCTCAACTGCATATAGTTTACCGTCCAAATTAAACAATTTGTTTTTCAAAAGCCAATTATTGGCAGAATATTTACCAGATTTTTTACCAAAATTTTTTGCCAAAATGGTTTGAACATTTTTAAATACATCTTCACTAATAATAGGTTCATGCAAGCCAGTAACTAAAGTTTCTCCTAATTTAATTTTACCAATATAAATGGGGTTACTTAATATACCATATAACTTGTTTTTACTCATTATAGTAGAACTTACTACTGCACCAATTTTTCCAATGTTCTTTACAGATTTTTCGCAAAAAAAGAGATCTATTAAGATAACGCTGCAAACTCGAAACACTTTCATATTGAATATACAATTCAAAAATTTTCTTCACCAATCCACAATTTTCTGCGTCTATGATAAGTCTTTTCTCTAAGGCTTTATAGCCAAAAGGAACACATCCCCCCCCATCCACATTCCTTTAGCTTTTGAGGCTCTTATTTTATCACGAATTCTCTCTCCAGTTACTTCGCGCTCAAATTGATCAAAAGAAAGCAACACATTCAATGTCAAACGTCCCATAGAACTTGTGGTATTGAATTGCTGAGTTTTCGAAACAAACGACACGTTAGCATTGTCAAATATTTCAACTATTTTGGCAAAATCTATAAGCGATCTAGTTAACCGATCCACTTTGTAAACAACTACGATGTCAATCAACCCTGATTTGATATCTGAAAGAAGATTTCGTATTGAAGGACGTTTCAGATTTCCACCAGAATAACCCCCATCATCATACGCTGTTGCTATTACGTTCCAACCTTCGTGTTTTTGGCTCTTAATATAGTTTTCACATGCCTCTCTTTGTGCATGCAATGAATTAAAATCTTGCTCTAATCCTTCTTCAGAAGATTTTCTTGTATAAATTGCGCAGCGTACAGTTTTTTTCTGAACTGTCATAACTAACCATTTAACCCAAAAAATCTTGGTCCCGACCATCTAGTTCCCGTAATATCTCGCGCAATCTCTGATAACGAATTGTAGACGTTATTTTCGAAAATAAATTTTTCGTTCATTACTTGAACCTTAATTTCTTTGCCTTTCCAGATTTTACTTAAAACAGTTCCACTTTTTAATTTTGTCTGCGCTGGTAAGGCTTTAACGAAACTAATGTCTTGGACATCAACTGTTTCAAATGTTTTATCTGTTATTTGGCATCGTTTAGAAAATAACATCATTTGAAGGCTATATATTGTAGCGGCTTTAAGCATTCTTGTGCTTAAGTTATTTGGTACTTGTCGCTTGAAATGTTCTGTCCAAATTTTAAATAAATATTTTCTGTCTTTGCATTTTTCTAATTCAAATAAAATCACTTCTAAGTCTTTTTTATTCTTTTTGGCCATTTATCTAACCTCCGCATTGTTAGTTGCGGATTCGATAAAATAGGATCTAACATTGCCAGTTATTCTTGATTGAACTTTTAGGCCAAGCTTCTTTTTAAGGTTTCCTGAAATCACCCCGCGTATTGAGTGCTTTTGCCAATTTGTGGCTTCTATCATTTCTTCAAGGCAAGCACCGCCTTTGCGCGATAATAGGTCGATGATGATTTGTTGCTTTGTTGGTTTGCCTGAAGGTGCTGACTTTGCTAAATCACTTAAAAGATCCGCCTTTGTCTCTGGTGGTGTTTCCAATTTCACTTTGGTCTGATTGTGATTGATTTCATCAATGTAGATAGCTTCAACATCAACTTTTGAATTCGATTTTTTGCTGCTCATAATAGCACCTGTAGAATTGCAATCAGCCAATCTGATTGCTCCTACTGGGAAAAGCCCGCGTCGCGGGTGTGTCTAACCAATGCTTGGTTTAAAATAAAAATCCAGTCACTTAGTGCGCACCTATTGCTTTTAAGCAATGTGACAATTTAGAATTCGCAAAAAGGACTTAATCGTGCCAAATCAATCAAATCCTCAATGCATCAATTTTGACCTTAAAACTCAGTCGCCTGAGGAGGTTGGTGCAGCAATTTTGGCGCTCCTTACGGCAAGCGAATCCGTTGAATATAAAACACGCCGTGAAGATAGAGAAAGCGCAATTTTGTGCGTATCGTCGCAAGCATGCTATGAAATGGCAATATTTTCTGGAAGTGACTTTAAATCAAGAACTCTTGAACGGATGTACGAAATGCCAAACAATTCAGTGAAAATTACTGAGACGGCAAATATGCGACTAAACAAATTAATGGTGGTAGCTAGAGCGGCGCTTTTCTTTTTAAAGGACGAAAAAAATCCGGAAGAAGTTAGAAAATTAGTTCCTAAATTAACTTTGCCAAATGTAATAAACTACATGAAAAATCACGGAGAAAAATTTGATTGGGATAATTTCAGATTGCGGTTTTGGAACCCATCAAGAAAATTCTTGCATTGGTTAGTAGCGATTCAAATCATTATCAGCGACAGGGCTCGATCTGGAATTTTGTTAACGTCTATCGGCGATATAATTTGGGATAGAGAATTATTAATTGAGGTCGCAGCTCTTGCAGACGAAATGGCTGATTCAATTGCCCAAAGCAAACTTAAAATAAGTAAAGAAGATATGCTTAATATTAAAATAGCGTATTAGTTGCTTTTATATCTCATACAAATGCACATTTTCGGATATAAAAACCACTCAACATAAACATTTTTCTTGAATCTATTATTTTGCGCATAGGGTTATACTTAGAAACCTTTCTTATAGAAAGGCCAATCATTATGACTATACCTAATCAGCCACCCAATATGTTCACAAGGGTTGTTGTTGAATATATTAGTCCCGCACTTCTAATACCCAACCCAAAATCACCGCGCAAACATAGTGCATTGCAAATTAGGAAGATTGCGAAAAGCATAGAGGCCTTTGGAATGGTTATTCCAGTGCTAGTCGATGCTGACAATGTTATCTATGCGGGCCACGGCTGCGTTGAGGCGGCGATTAAGCTTGGTTTGCCGGAAGTGCCAATTATTCGGGCTGATCATTTATCTACAAATGAACTTAACTTGATGATGATTGCGCTTAATAAATTACCTGAGTTGTCATCATGGGACAATGAGAAACTTGGCCAATTGTTTCTTGAATTATCGATTTTAGAACTAGAAGTTGACGTAGAACTTTCTGGTTTTTCAGTTGGCGAAATTGATTTAATGATAGCAGGTGAAATCGACAAATCAGCTGATAAAGCCGACGAACTTCCGAAACTGCCGCCAATATCACCAATCACCAAACTGGGTGACATCTGGCAACTTGGCCCTCACCGTTTAATATGCAGCAATTCACTGGAAGCTGAAACCTACGCTGCTCTTTTTAATGATGTTGGCAAAAAGAAACTGGCATCTGCAATATTCACTGACCCACCATATAACGTCAAGATTGATGGCCATGTTTCTGGAACTGGCAAGGTCAAACACCGGGAATTTAAAATGGCTTCAGGCGAAATGTCTGATGGCGCATTTATTGATTTTCTTAAATCTGCTTGTGCCTTGATGGTTGAATATAGCAAAGAAGGGTCACTTCATTTTGTTTGCATGGATTGGCGCCATCTTGAGCACCTCTTAAAAGCAGGTAGCGCGCATTATACCGAACTCAAAAACATTTGCGTGTGGGTCAAAGATAATGGAGGTATGGGCAGTCTTTATCGCTCTAAGCATGAAATGATTGCGGTCTATAAAAATGGCAAAGCCCCTCACCGTAACAATGTTGAATTAGGCAAGCATGGTCGCTACCGCACCAATGTCTGGGAATATCCATGTGCCAATACTTTTTCTAAACAATCTGATGAAGGCAAGTTAGCTGAATTACATCCAACAGTTAAGCCTGTTAAAATGGTGGCTGATGCCATTCTAGATACTACCACCAAGGGCGAAATCATTCTTGACCCATTCTTGGGTAGTGGCACCACCTTAATGGCGGCAGAACGCGTTGGACGCGTTTGCTATGGCATCGAACTTGATCCTCTTTATTGCGATACCATCATCAGGCGTTGGCAAAATTATACCGGTGACGAAGCCATACATGTTACTTCGGGCCAAACATTCAATTCAATTGCAATATTGATGGAGGCGTCCAATGCCTAAAACTCCTCCTCAACCAATTAACTTGCCAGAAAATCCCGATGATGTTTCATATGACATCGGCTATGGCAAACCGCCAAAGCATTCACAATTCAAGCCTGGCCAGTCTGGCAACCCAAAAGGTCGCCCTAGTGGCTCGAAAAGCATGTCTACTATTTTGCGCAAAGCGTTAAGCGAACGTATTGAGGTTAATAAGGGTGGCAAACGCATTAAGCGAACCAAGCTTGATATCGCTGTAGAGCAATTGGTCAATAAAGCTGCTGGGGGCGACCTAAAGGCAATCGTTCAATTGGCCCACTATATTGAGCGTATGGAAGATGCTGAGGCCGCCAAACAAGCCAAATCTGTGCCTTTGCAACCTACTGAATCTGAAGCAAATGTCATGGCGAGGATTGCCAATCGTATCCGTAATACAATCCCTATGACTGATCCCGAAGACACCTCATAGGTCAAAAGATTAGTTCAAACTAGTAGCATTTCGCCCATTTCAGCCCTCCCCAATCACAGGATTATCCTGCGAGAGAAATCCCTT
>CAZKYS010000083.1:0-10450 GCA_964557085.1 uncultured Caulobacteraceae bacterium | reverse complement strand
ATTATAGAGAATTTGACGAAGCCTTGTTGGGTCGCCAATACACCAAACATCCGCACAATCATTAATCGCAACAGAAAAGCTAAGCCCTTTATCATGCGCACGCGTCGAGAAAATCGCCTCCGCAGAATTTACAATATCGCGAACGTTAAAATCGATCTCTTCAATTTCAAGTTTTCCAGCTTCGATTTTTGCTAAATCCAAAACATCATTAAGTAATGCTAATAATGTGTCACCAGATTCTTGAATTACCGCCAATAGTCGTTGCTGACGCTCATCCATATTGGTTCGGCTTAATGCCGCAGTCATGCCTAAAACGCCATTAAGCGGCGTTCTAATCTCATGGCTCATTTGGGCAAGGAAAGATGATTTTGCGCGGTCTGCCGCCTCTGCAGCTGATTTTGCCGCTTCTAAATCTTTGGTGCGTGCTTCAATCCTTGCCTCTAATTGATTTGCGTGAGCAGCAAGTGAATCGCGGGCAACTTCTAATTCTTTTGCTTGGGCTTGGAAAATTTGCCCCACTTTATACCAGCAATATGAAGCGATTGTGAGACTGATTATTAAACCTGCAAGACCAAAAATTAGTAAATTATTTGAATGTGTAATTAGGGATTTAATGGCGCCAATTAGTTCGCTTCGTGCGCGTTCTTTTAATTTATCTTTTGTGCTTCCTAATTGTGCATATCTTGCAGAGGTAAGCATTTCATTTGCGCTATTTTGGTTACCAATTTGTGCAAGCGAAACTGCCGCATTTTCAATATCTGCCATCGCGATTGATGCTTCATAAGTATTTTGAAGCAATTCTTGATCTTTTAACCTTGGCGCTGAATCCATTGCGATAAGTAATGATTCTGTTCGTTTATCGCGCAATGAATTGAATTTTTCTAATGATTCGGCGTTAAGTGTTGCAACATAGTATCGCGCTTCTTGTGTTGAACGAAAATCAATCATGGATGCATTGCTCCATTCGCGTTCAAAAACACCGATTTGATTTGTACTAGATGCAAGGCTTGAAACAGATTGCATAGACATATAGCCGCCAATCAACGCGCCAACTAAAGCGAAGAAAATTGCCGACCAAAGAAAAGGCCTTATTCTTAAATGCTTACTCATGAGAATTTATAACAAAATTCCATAACTAAATGTTTAATTTTTGATAGAAAAAACGAAATACCTTAAATAAAAAGTGGTATTTTGTACCGATTTTACATTTTTTTTTAAATTGTGATAGAATTAAATAAATTCTGGGGATTAAAATGTCTGATAATAATTTGCGCCGCAATTTCATTTTTGGTTTATCTGCTATTGGCTTTACAAGCCTTGCTGTAAGAAATTCAATTGCACAAAATATTCAACTTAATGATGTTTTGAATGCTATTAGTGGGGCAAAGTCAACCAAAAAAGCTTCAATTCTAAGCGCAACTGAGGCTGATGGGGGCATTCGTGAAGCTTTGACGAATGGTGCAATTGCTGCGGTTTTAAGGACAGGGAAATTGGATGGTTTTTGGCAAGATAATAAGATAAAAATTCCCCTTCCAGGGACTTTGGGTAAATTACAAAAAAGCCTTCAGCCTTATGGGCTTTCTTCATCATTTGATGATTTGCAGCTTAAAATTAATCGTGCAGCAGAAAATAGCGCCCCTAAAGCAAAGGAAATTTTTGTAAGTGCGATAAAAAGCTTCACCATTAATGATGCCATGTCAATTTTACAGGGCGGTGAAAATGCGGGAACAAATTTATTAAAAGAAAAAACCAAGCCGCAATTAATAAGTGCCTTTAGGCCGCAAATGCTTGATGCAATTGATAAAACTGGGGCAGGCGTTTCAATTGGTAAGATTGATAGAAAATATGGCGCACAATTGGGTTCGCTCGGAAATATTACGGGCACGAAAACCCAAGGCCAAGATTTAAAATCCCAATTGGTTGATTATGCAGTTTCAAAATCACTTGATGGAATATTCTATTATATTGCAGCCGAAGAAGCAGCAATAAGAAAAGACCCCGCAAAACGGACAAGTGATTTATTGAAAAAAGTTTTTGGCGGTTTTTAGCTATTTTTGCGCACAATTTTGGCAGATCCCAACCGCCTCAATCATAATTCTTGAAAGCGCAAAGCCTTTTTTGCGCGCAGCATTTTCAATTGAATCCTCAATATCGCTTAAATGAATTTCTTCAACTTCGCCGCATTCTTTGCAAATCAAAAATAAGGGCGAATGGTTGGCCTTATGACAATGATCATTGTGGGAACAAATGCTATAAGTTGAATCGCTTTCAATTTTATGGACAATTCCAATTCGGCACAAAAAATCCAATGCACGATAAACGGTGGGTGGTTTTGTGGTTTTATCACTTTGACGCGAAACATAATCAATAATGTCATAGGCTTTTTGCGGCCCTTTGGCATTCATAAGCGATTGGAAAACTAATTTTCGTGGCTCGGTAAAGCGTTCACCGATTTTTTCGGCTTTTTCAATCGCCAGATTATAAGCATCATTTTCGATTAGGTTTTGCATCTTATGAAATTAACACAATGCAATAATATTCCAAGCATTATGTTTTTTTAGTTTTAAGTTTATGCTTGGCAATCCAACTTTTAAAGCCAAAATCAATATTTGCACCGCTTATTGCGCTTATGATTGCTATGAATAAGCCATCAAGCAAAAGACGCGCGGCATTGATTTGCCCATAACCAATTGCGCCAATAATCGCAAAAACCAAGAATATGGAGAAAGCCCGAATTTTGTCATTGGTATTTTTTTGCTTTCCATTATAAAGCGATATAAAGGCAATTAGGCTTAAAATGCCCAAAACCAAAAATGGCAAAGTGCCTAAAAGAAAATAACCAATTTCAAGAATATGGCTTTTGATATTTTCTAAATTTGAAAAATTTCTTATAGTTTGCGCATCAACCAAGTTTGAAATTAATGGCTTTGAAAAATCTAAGGCGAAATTATTTTCATATAATTGTGCCAAACCATATGCCACATAAAGTCCAGGGCCCCAACATAAAGCACTTATAAGCCCATAAATTGGACGCTCTTGAAAATGTTTGGTTGTAAGGATTATTGCCAAAAATACCGCAAATTGTGGCCATGCCGCAAATGGGCGCAACAATACCGCCATTACCGACCAAAAGAATGCAAGCGCCATATCAATTTGGCTTTTTTTATCGACGGCTTTTATTAAAAAGCATGCGCTAAATAAAATAAATGCAGCAAAAAAACCATCATCAATATTATCGTGAAAATTTGGGGTAAAGCCAAAGGCGCTTGCGGCAATATAAATTGTGCTTGCGATTGACGTTGCCCAAGTTTTTGCCCCCAATGACTTACCACATTTCCATATTCCAAAGCTGATTAATGCTGCTGGAATGATTGCCATAATTTTTGTTCCCGCATTTCCAAAAACTGAAATTATGGCTTGGGTTAAAAATGGCGCGCTTAAATTGTTTTCAAAATTGCTAAACTGGCCAATATTATTGATATTTGTTATAATTAATGGCCAAAAGGCCGCCAATAGCATTAAAATAGGCAGTGCACGCCACATCACGTTACGCAAGTTTGGAATTTGCGTAATTTTATGACCGATAATTTCATTATCTTGTAAGTCTATTTGTGCACTCATGCCAATAAATCAGCATATTTCTTAGAGTGTTTCGAGGTGATTAGCCAAAAAGGCGCAAAAATTTGCCCATAATAATGTAAAAACATCTAAATGGCGAAAATTAACCATCAAATATGGTGAATTACATTATTTGTCGTTATTACTGCCATTAGGGTATTGCACTTTTGGGTTTGAAAGATTACCAAGCGCAACTTCAAAACCAATGCACCCGTAGCTCAGCTGGATAGAGCAATTGACTACGAATCAATAGGTCGGGCGTTCGAATCGCTCCGGGTGCGCCATCTCTCTCAAATTCCCACCCTCGCGCTTCGCGCTCACTCAGGAATTTGTAACCAAGCGGACAAGAAAAATCAAAAAGCGTGGTTTTTAAAAATTTATCACTTTTTTAAGTTCGCTTTGCTCACATCTTATTTCTAATAAAATGCAAATTCGTCGCATAGTATATTGGTTTGTGCGATTGTATTATGGGCTATGGAATATGATTTTATTATAAATGGTGCGGGGCCTTCGGGTCTTTGTTTTGCGGCTTTGGCATCTAAAAATGGCCTTCGTTGCGCGATAATTGAAAAACAGGCCAAAGAAGCGATTGAATCTCCAAAATTTGATGGGCGTGATATTGCGCTTACCCATAAATCAAAAGATATTTTGGAAAGCCTTGGAATTTGGGCACAATTTTCACAAGGCGATATTTCAACCATTGATAAAGCCATTGTTAATAATGGAAAAAATGATGGCAAAATGGTTCTTGAAAGTAATTTGGCGCCAAATCTTGCTTATGTGGTTTCCAACCATTTGGTTCGCCAATATGCTTATAAAATTGTAAAAGGTGATGAAAATATCAAAATTTTCTTTGAAAATGAAATTACAAAAATCGATAATAAAACAGATTTTGTAAGTGCTGGTTTACAAGATGGCACTAATTTGAACGCAAAAATCCTTATTGCCGCTGACAGTCGTTTTTCAACAATTCGTAAGCGCTATGGCATTTCATCTTCCATGCTTGATTTTGGTAAAACAATGGTGGTTTGCCGAATTAAACATGAAATTGCGCATGAATTTATTGCCAATGAATGTTTTGGCAATGGTTATACTTTGGCGCTTTTGCCATTGAATGATAATGTTTCATCGGCAGTTATAACAATGAAGCCAAATCAGATCGATGAATTATTGGCAAAAGGCGACATTGAATTCACAGATTGGATACAGGAAAGATTTGAAAAGCCGCTTGGTAAAATATCACTTATAAGTGAAAAATTCGCCTATCCACTTGTTGGTGTCTATGCCAATTCATTCATTGCGCCGCGTTTTGCCGCAATTGGTGATGCGGCGGTTGGGATGCACCCTGTTACTGCACATGGTTTTAATTTTGGGCTTTTATCAATTACAACATTGATGAATTGCATTCAAAAAGCCCAAAAACACAATAAAGATATTGGCGCGCCGCAGGTTTTGTGTGAATATGACCGTAAACATCGCCTTGATACTTTGCCATTATATGTTGCAACGGCGGGCATTGTGAACCTTTATACCAATGATACATTACCCGCTACTTTGGCGCGCAAAGCATTAATAAATATCGCCGATAAAATGGCACCAATCAAAGCATTGATGATGAATAAATTGGTTGATAATGGAAAATCTTTTTTGCCCAAGCTTCCATTTTTGAATTAATGCTTGACTAAATCCCATAAATAAGAAATATTCCCATTTATGGGAAATGGTATTGATGCCAAAATTGGCGCACGTATTGCAAAATTGCGTGAACAAAATAATTTTACTTTAGACAGCCTTGCTAAAGCAAGTGGCATTTCACGTGCCACCCTTTCAAGGATTGAGCGTGGGGAAACCAGCCCATCTGCACAAAACCTTGGAAGTCTTTGTATTGCGTTTAAAACCACAATGTCACAACTTTTATACGAAATTGAGGAGAATGATGATTTCGAAATCCTTCTTCGCAATCATCCAATTTGGGTTGAACAATCAGGGTTTAAACGCACCCAAATTGCCCCAAGTGCCCGAAATTATAAAACCGAAATTATAATGGGCGAAATTCCTGCGGGTGTAAAATTAACTTACGAATCCCCAAATATGTGCGGCATTGAAGAGCATATAATAATGCTTGAGGGGCAATTAAAGTTTGAAGTTAATAATAAGGTTTTTAACCTAATAAAAGGGGATTGTTTACGCTTTAAAATCAATGGAAAAACCGAATTCCACAATGATGGCGAAATTACAAATAAATATATTGTTGTGGTGATACGCGAATGAAAAAACTAATTATTTTTGATATGGATGATGTTTTATATCATTATGATTTTATGGCGCGCCGTAAAAATCTTGCAAAAGCATCGGGTGTTTCCATTGCCCATATTTCACAAAATTGGTTTGATGCGGGGCGTGAAAATCTTGCTGAATCTGGCTTTCATAAGGATGGCAATCATTATTTAGATGATTTCAATAAAGCATTGGGCACAAATTTTAATCGCCCTACTTGGATTGATTGTCGCAAAAATGCGATGCAACCAATATTTGAAAGTTTGGAAATTGCTGCGCGTTTAAAATCAAATGGTCATGAAATTGCAATTCTTACCAATAATGGGGCACTGGTTTATGAAGAAATGCCAAATCTTTCGCCAGAAGCCTATGAAATATTTGGTGAAAACTCTTATTGTTCATGGAATTTTGGCGCGCGAAAACCAAGTAAAAAGGTTTTTGAAAACGCCTTAAATCATTTTGGTTTTGCCGCATCCGATACTTATTTCATTGATGATATGCCAGAAAATGCCAATGGGGCGCAATCAATTGGCATAAATTCAATTCATTTTACCCCGCAAACTAATTTAGAAGATAGGCTTTCGAAATTATTATGAAAATAATTGAAGATGATTTGTCAGGTGATGAAATTCGCCATTTATTGCAAACCCATTTTGATTTGATGCGCTCGCAAGGGCCAATTGAATCTTGCCATGTTTTGCCAATTGATGATTTAAAGCATCCAAGTATAAAATTCTGGTCAATTTGGGGTGAAGATGACTTATTGGGCTGCGGCGCTTTAAAAGATTTGGACGCGGGGCACGGCGAAATAAAATCCATGCATGTCTATAAACATTTGCGCGGTAAAGGGATTTCGCGCAAAATTCTTACGCATATTATTTCTTATGCCAAGCAAAATGGATTTAATAAATTGTCATTAGAAACAGGCTCTTTTGCAGAGTTTTTACCCGCGCGAAAATTATATGAAAGTTTTGGCTTCAAAGATTGTGAGCCATTTTGCGACTATGTGAAAGACCCCAATAGCGTATTTATGACAAAGGATATATGAATATAATAACACATCTATCAGGACATAAAATGAAAACTCTAAAATCAATTTTGTTTGCGACTTTAATCTCTGGCATTTCAATTAATGCTTATGCGCAGGGGATTAAAACCGATAATCGTCTTACGATTGAACGCGTGTTTTCAGATCCTGCATTATCGGGGCCAAATGCCAATAACCCGCAATTATCGCCTGATGGTTCAATACTTACCTATCTAAAACCAAAAACTGAAGATGCAACTATTCAAGATTTATGGGCGGTGGATATTAAAAATGGTGCGCCCTTTGTTTTGGTTGATGCCAATAAATTATCAAACCCTGCCAAAGAATTATCAGAAGAAGAAAAGGGGCGTCGCGAAAGGTTGCGCCTCTCAAGTCGCGGTGTTGTTGAATATAAGTGGGATGAAACCGGTAAAGCTGTGCTTGTGCCACTTGATGGCGATATTTTTGCCGTCGACGCCAAAAGCCATGAAATAAAGCGCCTTACCCAAACCCCACAGGATGAGATTGATGCCAAACTAAGCCCGAATGGCAATCTTCTTGGTTTTGTGCGCGAAAATGAATTGATTATCAAAGACCTGCAAAATGGCGCGGAAAATAAATTCTCACCTGCCGCGCGCGATAATATAAGCTATGGCACGGCAGATTTTATCGCCGAAGAAGAACAAGACAGGCATACGGGATATTGGTGGGCGCCAGATAGTTCAAAAATCGCCTTTACCAAAGTTGATGAAACCAATGTCGATATAATCCCACGCTTTGAAATAAGCGGGGAGGGGACAAAGGTAATTTCCCAAAAATATCCACGCGCAGGCCGCCCAAATGCAATTGTCGAACTTTATGTTAAATCACTACCCAATGGCGAAATGGTGAAAGTTGATTTGGGTGATAATAAAGATATTTATCTTGCCCGCGTTAATTGGGCCAAAGATGGCAAAAGCATTTATGTGCAGCGTCTAAGCCGTAATCAGCAGGTTTTGAATTTATTGTTGGTTGATGCCCAAACCGGTAAATCAAAAATCATACTTACTGAAAAATCCGATACTTGGGTTGAGCTAAGTGATGATTTCAGGCTTTTGAAATCGGGCGGCTTTATTTGGCCTTCGGAGCGTGATGGCAATAATCACCTTTATCTTTATGATAAAGACGCCAAATTACAACGCCAAATCACAAAGGGTGATTTTCCCATCAAACGCATTGCTGCAATAGATGAAGAAAAAGGGCAAATTTATGTTATGGCATCACCAAAAACCCCGATTGAAACTGGCCTTTATGTTACAAGCCTTAAGGGTGACAAGCCTTTAATGCCAATTACCAATGAAGGCGGGGTTTGGAATGCTGCAATGGCAAAGTCAGGGCAAACATTCATTGGCACATATTCCGACCCCAAAACCCCGCCAAATGTTGGCCTTTATGATTCAAAAGGTAAAAGGCTGCGCTTTATCGAAGAAAATGCACTTAATGCATCGCACCCATTCTATCCATATAAAGATACCTATAGCGCGCCAGAATTTGGAACTTTGAAATCAGGTGATAATCAAGATTTGCAATATTCAATGTTAAAGCCACTAAATTTTGACCCAAGTAAAAAATACCCTGCCATTGTTTATATTTATGGCGGACCTGCCAAATCAATGGTTACAAAATCATGGGTAGCGCCAAGCCTAAGGCTTTATCAAGACGCGGGATATATTGTCTTCACATTGGATAATCGCGGCACACCTGACCGCAGCAAGAAATTCACCCGCGCAATTTATAAACAATTTGGTGGCCCTGATATTGATGATCAAATCAAGGGTGCAAAATTCCTGCAATCCTTACCATATATTGATGGCAAAAATATTGGCATTACTGGCTGGTCACAAGGTGGTTTTGTAACCCTTATGGCAATGACTGCAAAGGATACGCCGTTTGCAGCAGGTGTCGCAGGTGCGCCGCCAACCCAATGGGGGCTTTATGATACGGCATATACAGAAAGATATATGGCAATGCCCGATGAAAACAAAGACGGTTATGCCAAATCCGATGTTTTAAATCGCCTGCAAAACCTAAAACCAAACTCATTGATGATTATGCATGGTATGGCCGATGATAATGTGCTTTTGGATAATACAACCCGCGTTATCGCGGCATTACAGGCCAAAGGAATTCCTTTTGAAACCATGCTTTACCCGGGGGAGCGGCATGGTTTAAAAGGCAATGCCAAGAAAAAGCACCAATTCCAATCGGCACTTGATTTCTTTAATCGGCATTTGAAAGCAAATTAGGCAAAAATTTTCAACGCCACCTGAATTGCCATAATTGCAAGCACAATCATTGAAAGTATGAACAGACTAAAGCGGATTATAACTTTGCCTGCTGTTGCTTGAACCAATGAATGTGCAATCCTTAGGGCAACATAAATCCATGCGTGGATAATCAAATGCTCATCGACATAGCCGCCAATTTGTGCAGCTAAAGCAAGTGCATAGAAAATAGTTGGCGCTTCTAAAAGGTGGTTGTAATTATCGGCAACGGCGACCGCATCATTTGGTAAAGGGTTACCTTTCTTTTGATGTGATAATTTATAATCATCAGGTTTGATTTTTGCCTTTTGCATCGCAGGAATTCGCTTTGCATAAAGCCATACAAGCACGATTAGTGTCCAAAGTATAAGGACGATTACTGGTTTTAACATTTATTGTCTCCCATTTACATTTCGCCCATGCTTTGGGCTTCTATTATTTTTTTATGTGCCGAATTTGAATGCGGCGTGTGATTAATAAGCCAAATCGCAAGGAAGATTAAACCGCCGCCAAATGCTTGAATCGGTGTCAATTTATCACCTAAAACGAAAAAAGAAATCAAAATCGCAAATAATGGCGCAAGAAATAAATAAGAGCTGGCATTGGTTGCCCCGCCCTTTTTAAGCGCGATAAACCAAAGGCTAAAAGATAATGCACTTCCGGGCCCTGCAAGCCATAAGAACCATGCATATTGTTTTAAACCAATATCATGGGGAAGTGTTTGCCCCGATAATTTGGCAAATAAGAATAAAACACTTGCGCCAATGAACATCTGCCAAAAACTAAGCGCCCAAATGCCAATTTTTGGGTTGAATTTCTTATTTATAGTGGTGGCAAGCGCCCATGAAATTCCCGCCATAAGGCCAATAAATTGCCCACCAATCATATTATTATTGAGTTTGATATTAGTTCCAATTGCCAAAATCACACCCAAAATTCCGATAATCAAACCAATGATTCTTATGGGCTTTAATTTTTCATGCAGGAATAAAGTGCCAAATAATGCAACCCATAATGGGTTTGTAAATAATAGGATTGCCCCATTTGGCGCTGATATGGTTTTCATCGCTAAAAACAAAAAACCCATTGCCCCGCCAGTTTGGCAAAGCCCAATAAACAAAATTGCAATCTTGTCTTTGATATTTAAGTCATTGGGAAAAAGCGCACCATAAATTCCCTTGTCATCCAAAAGGACAAACGGAAAAATAATTATTGATGCGGCAAA
>CAZKYS010000082.1:0-10605 GCA_964557085.1 uncultured Caulobacteraceae bacterium | reverse complement strand
ATGCTTGTTCGTGAATTTTTTGGTTAGAAGCGGCAATCACACGCCCAGTTTTTGGGTTTCGATTACCCTTCCAATCTGTAAAAATACCGCCCGAATTTTCAACAATTGGAATTAGTGCCGCCAAATCAACAATCTTAAGCCCATTTTCAACAACCAACCCAATTCCACCCAACGCTAATAATCCATATGCGGTGCAATCTAGGCCGTAACGTGTCACCGGTGCTTTTTTTCTTATTTCGTCAAAAGCAACACGCTCTTCACCATGAAATAAATAGGGGTCAGTTGTGGCAATTACGCTATTTTCAATCAATGCATCATTTTTCGCAATTAATTTGCGTTCTTCATCATGCCTTTGCCATATCGCTTGATTTGGATTGCCAACCCATCTTTCACCCGTGAATGGTTGGTCCATAATTCCTATTATCGGTTCGCCATTATAATAGGCGGCAATCAAAACACCCCAAGTTGACGTGCCCGCAACGAAAGCGCGCGTTCCATCGATTGGATCTAAAATCCAGAGCCAACCTGATTCCCCTGCCTTATCGCCATATTCTTCACCAATTATTGCATCATCAGGGCGGTGTTTTTGAATTGCCTCACGCATTGCATTTTCGCACGCGCGGTCGGCCAAAGTTACAGGGTCATATTCAATTTCCCCTTTATTTTCCACGCCATGTTCACCACGAAAGAAGGGTAAAGTGGCAACACGCGCAAGGTCTGCTAAATGATTGGCAAATTGGGTTATTTCGGAAATTTGATTTTGCATAAAATCTCAATAAATGAATTTGTACAAAATAAAAAGGGCGCATAAAGCGCCCATAATTATTATGTTTTTAAAAGACATTATGCAGCAGCCAAAATAGCCTCTAATCTTTCAACTTTTTTGTTTGCTTTAGCTTTTTCAGTGTCGCTTTTCGCATCGCGTAAATCTTCTTGGGCATTTTTCAAATCTTTTTCGAAAGCAGCTTTATCGATTGAATTCAAATCAACCGCATCTTCTGCCAAGATTGCAACACCTTTTCCGCTTACATCAACGATACCGCCGCCAACATACATTTTAGTTTCTTGGTTGCCAGTTATAATTCGAATAACACCAGATTTAACAACACTCATAAGTGGGGCATGGTTTACCAATGCACCAAATTGACCGTCCGAACCAGGAACAACAACTTGATCAACTTCGCCTGAAAATAATTCACGTTCAGGTGAAACCAAAGAAAAATGTAATTTAGAAGTATTTGTATCGTTTGCCATACGCGCTCAATATCCAATCATCACCGAATTAGCAAGTATATTACCACTTTTTGATGCACAAAATCACATCACGCTTTAGTCGTAAAAAAAAGCCGCGCTAAACATAGTGCGGCTTTTTATAAAAGGTTTTAATTAAGCCTAGGCAACTAGCGCTTCAACATCAGTCTTAACTTTTTCAGATGCACCAGCAACTTTTTCAAATGCGCCATTAATATCTTCAAGGCTTGCAGAGATTTCATTTACTGCGCCCACCGCTTGTTGCATATTTTCCGAAATATCAACTGTTACGGCGTTTTGCTGTTCAATTGCGCTTGCAACTGAGGCCACATTTTCAAGAACTGAATTCATTGAATTTGAAATCAAATTAAGCGATTGCACAACTTCACCAGATACTGCTTGCATGTTTGCAATTTCACTTCCGATAGTTTGGGTTGAATTTGAAACTTGCGATGCAAGTGTTTTTACTTCACTTGCCACAACCGCAAAGCCACGTCCCGCCTCACCTGCGCGTGCAGATTCAATGGTTGCGTTAAGTGCCAATAGGTTAATTTGACCTGCAATATCTTGAATAATTGTAACGATATTATTCATCTGTGCCGCAGATTGCGCCAAATTATCTGCCGAGCGATTCGCAGCCTCAGCATGCGAGAATACGCCTTCAACATTATTTTTAGCGTTAGACATATTAATTGAAATGTCTTTGACGCTTTGGCTCATTTCTTCGGCGGCCGCAGCAACACTATTAACAATCGCACCAGTTTCAGTTGATGCAGACGCAGCCTTTGAAGTCATCTCAGCTGCCATATTAACTTGTCCGACAACACCACCAAGATTTTGGTTGATTTCATGGCTTAAAGTATCGTTACGCATGCGTCTTTTTACTGTTTCGGTGATATCAGTTGCGAATTTAACAACTTTTACCACTTCACCTGCATCGTCGAAAATTGGGTTATAAGAAGCCTGAATATATATTTCACGACCACCTTTACCAATACGTTTATATTCTGCAGCTTGGAATTTACCCGCACGTAAATCATCCCAAAATCTTACATAATCATTTGAGCGCGCATAATCGCTTTCGCAGAACATTGAATGATGCTTACCTGCGATTTCACTCATTGAATAGCCAAGAGTATTTAGGAAATTATCATTTGCAAGGATGATTTCACCCGTCGGCTTAAATTCGATTACCGCCTGCGCGCGGTTGATTGCATCAATTTTACCTTTTGAATCCATTGATGCGTTTTTTGCTTCGGTAATATCGGATGCAAATTTAATAACTTTTATAACTTCACCTTTTTTATTTTTAATTGGATTATATGAAGCTTGCAGCCAAACTATGCGGCCACCTTTTGCAAATCGTTTAAATTCGCCAGCTTGGAAAATACCGTTCGCAAGATTTTGCCAAAATCTATTATATTCATTTGTTTGCACATATTTTGAATCGCAAAAAATCCTATGGTGATTTCCAACGATTTCAGAAAGACTATAACCTACAGCATTGAGGAAATTTTCATTAGCATGAACAATCTCACCAGATGGTTTAAACTCGATTACGGCCTGTGACGCGTTTAACGCGTCAATGGTTGCTTGTAGGCCATCGTTTTTTGGTGGGAATAGCATTTTTTCCTCTTTCGGTTTTTTCTCAACTTAGGAGTTAATTTTTAAACATTTATAAATTCCAATAGTAAATAAAGGGTAATTAAAACCTAGGGTTTTATTTTTTTTATTTACAATTTACGTAACGAAACAGTTGAAAATATAAATTGATTTTAATTGTTTCCGGTTTTTTGGCATTAGGCAGAAAAAGGTATAAAATGAACACACAACCGTCAAAACCAATTAATTTTATCGATCTTAAGGCGCAGCGCGAATATCTTGGCGTTAAAATTGATAATGCAATCAATAATGTCGTTAATTCATGCGCTTTTGTCATGGGCCCACAAGTTCGTGAGTTTGAGGCACAAATGGCACAATTTGCAGGCGCAAAATATACTTTATCTTGCGCAAATGGGACGGATGCAATTGCATTGCCTTTAATGGCATGGGGTGTTGGCGAAGGTGATGCAGTATTTTGCCCTTCATTTACATTTGCTGCAACCGCAGAAGTTATTCCATGGGTTGGCGCAACGGGTGTTTTTGTTGATGTTCTTCAAGATACTTATAATATGGATCCTGACCATCTTGTGGCATCAATTGAAAGAGTAATCACCGATGGCAAATTGACGCCAAAAGTTGTTATTGCCGTGGATTTATTTGGTCAGCCTGCTGATTATCCAAAAATTCGTGCCATTTGTGACAAATATGGCATGAAGCTTATTTCAGATTCTGCACAAGGTTTTGGTTGCACATTAAACGGTAAACATCCGATTGAATGGGCCGATTGCCAAACCGCAAGTTTCTTCCCTGCTAAACCACTTGGTTGCTATGGTGATGGTGGGGCAATTGTTACAAATTCCAAAGAGGATTGGGATTTAATGGATAGTTTGCGCGTTCATGGAAAAGCTGTTGCGGGCGATTTAGCAGGCAAAACTTTTGACCACGATCCAAAATATATGAATATGCGCATCGGCATGAACAGCCGACTTGATACAATTCAGGCCGCTGTTTTAATCGAAAAATTGGCAATTTATGAAGAAGAAATTGCAAAACGTAATGAAATTGCCGCTTATTATTATAAAGGCCTAAAAGATGTTTGCGTTGCCCCTGTTGTTATTGAAGGCGGGGTTTCAAATTGGGCGCAATATACAATTGAAGTTCCAAATCGTGATGGCTTGATGGCGCATTTGCGTGAAAATGGCGTTCCGTCTGCTGCCTATTACCCAATCCCAATGCATGTTCAAGGGCCATATTTGAATTTTGTGAATACTGGCTATGGCACTTTGCCAATCACAGAACATAAGGCAGATGTGGTAATGTCATTACCAATGCACCCATATTTGGACAAAGAGACCCAAGATTATATTATTGCGAAGATCAAAGAATTTTTGGCGTAAAATCAAATTAAATCATTTTATTGACCAATGATTTAAAATCATTGGTCAATTTTTTTATCTCATCAAGCCCCAAAATATGCGTTTCAGTTTTCGGAACTACATTTTGACAATAATATCTCAAAACAAATTTTGGATTTGCATTTTCATCAAACAAAACGTCTGCCACACCATGAGCTAGGAAATTTCTTATTTGTTCGTATTTCTTAACTTCACGGATTAAAGCAATGCTTTCAATAATTTCTTTTGAGTTTTGTTTTTGCGATTCTACAAATTTTATTACTGCATCGGCTTTTTGCGATGTACTTGCCGATAAATTAAAACCTGCAATTTCCGCTTTTATCGGGCTTAATTTAATTATTAGTTTTGATAAAGCATATTCATACTTTGCATAGTTTGAAATAAAAGAACCACGAATTCGATTTAATTCTTCAATATATTGTGGGATTTTATTTTTTTCAATTTTAACAAAATTATCATTTTGCGCATTTGGTGTTTTTTCAGGTTGCTTCTTAATTGATTGTGTTTTCTCTACTTGAGATTTATTATCTTTAGCTATTTTATCATGCGTTGTTTTTGGTGAAATTGATTTTGTCATGATTTTACTTAACATGTATAAGTAAAATTTAGCTGAATCTATTTTGATACCAATAATTTATATCCGACCAGACAAAGAACTATTGCAAGAATAGTGCGCAGTATTTTCTCTGGTATTTTTGGGGCAAAAAGGGAGCCAATTATAATCCCTGGAATTGAGCCTACCAAAAGCGAAATAAGTAGTGCAAAATTCACCTGCCCCATAAAAATATAGCCAATACCCGCAAAAAGGGTAAGCGGAACTGCGTGGGCAATATCACTTGCAACAATTCTTAAGGTTGAAAGCTGCGGGAATAATAGAATAAGCGCAGTTACACCAATCGCACCTGCCCCAACTGATGTAAGTGAAACCAAACCACCCAAAAACAAACCGGTAATGATTGTTAAAATAGCATTGGTTTTTGTATTGCTATCATGTGTATGGTCTTTAGAAAATTTAACAATATATCCGCGCCCAATTACAAGCGCCGCAGTTGCAAATAAAGCAAAGCCCAAAAACTTTTTAATCATCTTTGCAAATTCAGGCGTTTGGCCATGAATTTTAATTGCATAAAGCGTTAAAATTGTTGCAGGAACCGAACCGATTGCCAAAAGGCCAACTATTTTCCAATCAACTGATTTACGCCTATGATGAACAATTGTGCCAAACATTTTTGTAATTGCAGCATATATTAAATCGGTGCCTACGGCTGTTGTTGGATGAATTCCAAAAAAAAGCACAAGGATTGGCGTCATTAATGAACCACCGCCAACACCAGTTAGCCCAACAAGTGTTCCAACTAAAAAACCCGAAAAGGCGAAAACTGGATCAAAAGATTGCAATAATTTTGCAACCTCAGAATATATTTCAGTCATTATCCAACCTTTTCTAATTTGTAGAATTCAATAATGTTTTTGTTGTTATAAAATCAACGTCTATAATAGAATTAAAAACTCTTATATAGCAAATATACAGAATGGAATTTTAAATGTTTGATGAAGTGGCTAAAACCTATATTATAAAAGGGCAATTATGGCTGTGGAATGGTGAAAAAGGTTCGTGGCATTTTTTTTACAATTCCAAATGATATTTCAAATGAAATCCATTTTGCAACTAAATTACGAAACTATGGTCAAAGGCGTGGTTTTGGTTCAATTAAAGTCAATATCCAAATTGGCAAAACCCATTTTGAAACCTCAATTTTCCCAAGCTCTAAAGATAAAACCTATCTTTTGCCTATAAATGCAAAAGTCAGAAAAGCAGAGAATATTGGTGCAGGCGATGAAATTGAAATTAGCCTAAAACTCAAGAAAATCTAATTAGTCCAACATTGCAATTTTACGAAACGCCAAGAGTGAATAATCGACAATTTTCAATAATTCATCACGTTTAACACCAGTTTTCGCCTGAACGGCAATTCCAGAATTTACGGTCATAATAAAACAAGCAAGCGCCTTGGCATCGGCATTTTTTGGTAAATCGCCATCTGATTTTGCCTTTTCAAATCTATCCGCCATCCAAGTTTCTGCGGTCATTCTTAATGTTGACATCATATCGGATAATTGTTGTGATTCAGGGCTTGTAACCAATGCACCTTGCACCATTAAGCAGCCATCTGGTGCTTCGGGATTGGTAACCAAATCAACCTCCCCCAGTAAAATTGCCCGCGCAACTTCGTATGCTGTATCAAGTGCCAAAGCAGGTGCGTAAATATTGGCATTTGTTTTTCCATAAAGCTCAACAGATTGGAAAAATAATTGTTCCTTATTGCCAAAGGCTGCGTAAAGGCTTGGAACATTTATTCCCATTGCTTTGGAAAGATTGGCAATTGATACGCCTTCAAACCCATGACGCCAAAAAAGATGAAGCGCAATTTTAAGCGCATTTTCCTTATCGAATTTTCTTGGGCGACCTTTGGATTTATTACTCTCAGACATTTTTGTATTGTTCACTAAATAAATACTTGACACACGCATTTTCTTTTTATAGCGTTCATTACATTAAAGCAATAGATTTTATAAGGCAGATTAAAATGGCAAATGGTAATATTTATTTTGAAATACAAGCCGATGACACAAATCGCGCAATATCATTTTATAAAAGTGTATTTGGTTGGGAATTTGCGTTAAACCCACATGCACCTATTAAATATTATCATATTGAAACTGGTGGCTCACGCGGCGGCCTTTTAAAACGCCCCGCCCAAGTTCCACCAAAAATGTGCGGCACGAATGCTTTTTGCTGTTCACTTGAGGTTGACGATTTTAATTCTTCTTCGACGAAAATAATTGAAAATGGCGGCATTGTTGCACTGCCTAAAATGGCAATTGCAGGTACATGTTGGCAGGGCTATTTTCTTGATACTGAAGGCAATGTTTTTGGCATTTTCCAAGTTGATGAAAACGCAAAATGATAATGGCTTTATTGCCAGTTTTAGGGCGCAAGAAAATGCAAAAAATACTTCCGGTTTTGTGGTTTGAAGGAAATGGCGAAGAAGCCCTTGATTATTACAAATCAATTTTTCCAAATGCAAAAACCAAGATAATCAATCGTTATCCTGCCGATTCCATGCTTCCTGCAGGGGAAATGATGGTTGGTCAAATTGAAATGTTCGGTCAACAATTTGGCATTTTAAATGGTGGTCCGCATGTTCAATTTAATGATGCAGTTTCATTTTTAATATCATGTGAAAGCCAAGATGAAATTGATCATTATTGGGAAAGCCTAAGCAAGGAAGGCAAAGAGGTTCAATGCGGCTGGCTTAAGGATAAATATGGCGTTTCATGGCAAATTGTTCCAAAAATGTGGATGGACATTATCGAAGGCCAAGATGAATTAAAAAATGCTAAAGGCATGGGCGCGATAATGAAAATGAAAAAAATCATCATAAAAGAAATAGAGGACGCAATTGCATCATGAGTGAAAAATTAAAACCCTTTATCTGGCTTGATAATAATATCGAAGAAGTTTTTGCCTTCTACAAAAGTGTTTTTAAAGATGCCAAAATTATTTCACAAAGTCCCTTTACAGGTTCAATTGAAATCTTTGGGCAAAATCTGCTTTTCTTAAATGGTGGGCCGATGTTTAAATTAACCACCGCATTCTCACTTATGATTGATTGTAAAAACCAAGAAGAAACAGATTATTATTGGGATGCCCTAACCAAAGATGGCAAGGAAAGCCATTGCGGATGGTGCGAAGATAAATATGGCGTCACATGGCAAGTAACACCATCAGAATTGGTGGAATTACTATCACACCCTGATAAAGAAAAAGCGCAATATGCACATGATGCCATGATGAAAATGGGCAAAATAATAATTAAGGATTTGTACCCAAATTAAAAGTTTGGTTCAAAAACTCACAGCGCATTTTTTCAATAAATTCCTTCAAAAGCCTTTGGCGATTACCACGATATTTTTCGGGTAAAATCACAAGATTATCGGCGCGGTCGGTTCTAAAGCTGCGTAAATCTTGACGTAATTCGCAATATGAAATGATTAGGCGTTGTTTATCAAAATATGAAATTGCAATTGGCCAAATTGTGCGATTGGTTTTTGTGCCATCTTCACGGGCATAATCAAAATTAATTTTATTTTGGGTTCGAATTGCGCGCCTTATTGCTGAAACTTCTATATTGTCTTTTTCGATTGAGAAATTTGGCGGAACCACCAAACCTGAATCATAAAGTATTGGGCGCAATTCTTTTGGCAAAATTGTTCCCACCTTGGCAATTGCATCATCGGCAGCACGAATAAGGGCGTCATCACCGCGCCTTTTTATCCATTGAAGGCCCAATATTATCGCCTCTATTTCATCGGCTTTGAACATAAGGGGTGGTAAATCATACCCCTCCCCCAACACGTAACCAACCCCCGCCTCACCCGTGATTGGAACACCATCAGTCATCAGGGTTTCAATGTCGCGATAAATTGTTCGGAGTGAAACCTCTAATTCACGCGCAATTGTTGCGCCTGAAACGGGTTTTCTATAGCGTCTTAGGATTTGAATAATTTGAAGTAGTCTGTCAGCCCTGCGCATAGTTAAACTTTCTTTACACAGCATAGCAAAACTATGCTGACACCATGCTGTCAGCATACTGCCATTATAGTGACAAAATCAAGCCAAGGAGAGATTTGATGATTAAATTATATGGTTTCATGCCAGCATGGGGTTTGTTTGACCCAAGCCCATACGTAACAAAAGCAATAACATTATTTAAAATGGCAAACATCCCATTCGACAAACAAATGGCAGATTTGGAAAGCGTTTCAAAACATAAAGCGCCATATATTAAACTTGAAAATGATGAAATAATTCAAGACAGTACCTTCATAAGGAAATATCTTGAAGAAAGCCATGGCGCAAATTTTAATGCACATTATTCAAAAAAAGAAATAGCCTATGGCTATGCATTAGAGCGTTTATGCGAAAATCATTTAAATTGGATAATGACGCATGATAGGTGGCTTGATGATGACAATTTCAATAAAGGGCCAAAAATGTTCTTTATGAATGCACCAGAAGAGTTTCGCAATCAGATTATAAAAGAAGTTCGCGAAAGAGTAAAAGCTGGTCAAATCGCGCACGGTATTAGCCGCCATAGCGAGGAAGAAATTTTCCAATTGGCAAAAATGGATATTGACGTATTAGATGAAGCACTTGGCGATAATAATTTCATGCTTGGCGATGAACCATGCGGATATGATGCAAGTATTCACGGAACTTTGGCTGGGATTTCCACGCCACATTTTGAAAGCAAAACCGGCGAATATGTTCGCCAAAATCCACGCATTATGGCCTATATAAAGCGCATGAACGAATTATATTTTCCAATGAAAATCTAATAAAAAGGAATTATTATGCCTACAAAGTTTCTTAAAAATACACTTTTTGCGAATTTTTTATTCTCATCTTTTAGTGCTATTATAATCTTATTGAATAATGATTTTCTTTCACCGCTTTTTGGCTTTTCGGGCCCAATATTTTTAAATTTCATAGCTGGTGCATTATTAACTTTTTCAGCAATAATCTTATTCCAAATTTTATTGCCAAGAACCAATGCTGTGTTTGCCCTTATAACAACAATAAGTGATTTTGTTTGGGTGATAATAACAACCATTGCTTTGACATTTTATTCTTCGCAATTAAGCCTAAACGCACATCTTATTGTTATTGCTATAAATGTTTTCGTTTTTTTATTTGGGATTTTTCAAATTATTGGCCTTAATAAAATGTTTAGCACAGGCCGTGTCGGCTTCTTGCGCCATTGCATTCAAGTCAAAATTAATGTTGCATCGGAATTAATGTGGAAAATAATTGGCGATATTGGTAAAATTGAAGAATATATGCCGTCACTTGCTTCATCATCGATAATCAATGATTTACCCCCTTCTATTGGTGCGATACGGCGTTGCGTTGATATTAATGGAAAAGCGTGGTCAGAAGAATGTATTGATTTTAAAAATAATCATTCTTTTGAAGTACGCTTTCAAACTGAGGCAAAAGATTTCCCATTCCCTGCATCACAAATGTATGGAGGCTGGGAGGTTGCCGGCGATGAAAAATCTTCAATTGTGAAAGTTTGGTGGGAAATAAAGCCAAAACCAAAATGGGTGTCAATTATTATAATATCAATTTTATCCAGCAATGCTGATAATGATTTTCCAAAAATAATTCATAATATGGCAATGAAAAATTATAACCCTTCAACCAGAAATGGAAGAAAATTGAAATCACCGCCTGCATTAATTGCAAAACTAGTTCCAAGGCTTTGCTAAT
>CAZKYS010000081.1:0-10637 GCA_964557085.1 uncultured Caulobacteraceae bacterium | reverse complement strand
CTTTCGCTATTGCCAAGTCCATTGGCCTTTAGAAAGCCCTTTGGGCGATCTTCAATATATTTTGCACGATTTTGGGCGATAAAAGACTTTAATTTTTCGCGGTCAATTTGACCATCGAATTTGTGATTATGTTCTAATTCTAACTGCTCGACAAATTCACTCACGAAACACCTTATTTGTTATAACAAACTTAGTGAAACAAAATATTCTTATTTGGTCAAGCGCTTTAGTAAATATTTTTATTGATAATACTGTCTATATTTCAATTTCAACAGAACAAGGCACATGGTCTGATGGTTTTTCCCAAGAACGCGCATCGCGCAAAATTTGGTATGATGCAATATCAACCTTAGGCAATAAATTATCTGAAACCCAAATATGATCAAGCCTTCTGCCCTTATTATTTTTGGTCCAATCCGCAGCGCGGTAAGACCACCAAGAATATAATTTTTCTTTTTCATCGCGTTCATGGCGCGCAATATCAATGAATTTGCCGCCTTTGCGCAATCTTTCCAATGTTTCGGTTTCAATTGGCGTGTGGCTTACAACATTCAAAAGCGATTTATGTGACCAAACATCATGTTCATGCGGTGCAATATTCAAATCACCAACAACAATTGTATCACCATGATTTTGCGCATAATGTTTTTCCATACGGTCCAAAAAATCTAATTTATGCGCAAATTTGTCATTAATAGAAGGATCAGGTTCATCACCGCCCGCAGGGACATATAAATTATGAATAGTTGGGCCATTTTCACCAATTTTTGCCGCCGCAATCCTTGAATGTGAATTCATACAAAAATCAGGTGCATTGACTTCAGAAATTGGAATTCGTGAAACAATGGCAACACCGTGCCATCCCTTTTGGCCATTTATAACTTTGTATTTATAGCCCAATTCATCAAAATCGACACTTGGAAATTCTTCATTTTGGCATTTAATTTCTTGAAGGCACAAAATATCAGGCGAAAATTTATTTAGATAATCTTTCACAATTCCAATGCGCAAGCGCACAGAATTAATGTTCCAAGTGGCAATTTTAATTTTAGTCATAGTTTTAAAAACCATGCTTTGACCAATTGTGTCAACTATCGCCCAATCAATCTTTTTGCCTGTTCATCGGCAACAATTGCAGGTGAGACATTGCGTGAAATTGCTTCTTTAAGAACATTTTCCAAAGTGTTTGGAATTTTTGAAACGTGTTTTTCAACTGCATCTTTTGAATAATTTCCACCAACTTCATATGCAACATTTATAATGCCACCTGCGTTAACAACATAATCAGGGCAATATAAAATATCGCGTTTTACAAGTTCAGCGCCATGTTTTTCTTGCGCTAATTGATTGTTTGCCGCGCCGCAAATTATTGGCGCTTTAATATTTGGAATTGATGCATCATTGATTACTGCACCCATTGCGCATGGCGCAAAAACATCAACATCAAGGCCGATAATTTCGTCAATATCAACAATTTCACCATTTGAAATTGATGCCGCATGTGCAACGCGACCATTATCAGTATCGCAAACAAAAACTTTCGCGCCCGCTTGCGAAAGCCTGCGGCATAAATCTGCGCCAACTGCGCCTGCGCCTTGAACTGCAACTTTAAGGCTATTTAGGTCTTTTCTACCAAATTTGATTTCAACTGCTTTTTCAATTGAAAGAAAAACGCCAAGTGCGGTCATTGGTGATGGTTCGCCGCCAAAACCTAATTTTGGGTCACGCCCAAAAACATGATTGGTTTTCTTTGCGATATTTTCCATATCAGCCAAAGTCATGCCAACATCTTCGGCGGCTAAATATTTACCGCCCAAATTTTCAATTGCATCGCCAAGTGAATGCATTAATTCGGCCGTTTTATCAGTGCGTGGATTGCCGATTAAAACTGCTTTACCACCGCCAAGTTTTAAACCAGCCATCGCATTTTTATATGACATGCCACGTGAAAGACGTAAAACATCTTTGATTGCACTTTCACTATCCATATAAGGGAACATGCGAACACCACCCGCAGCAGAGCCAAGATGGGTTGAATGAACCGCAATAATTGCACGCATTTTAGTGCGGCGATCGGTTGCAAAGGTTACGCTTTCGTGTTCGTCAAAATCAACTTGTTCAAAAAAAGATGGCATATTTTTCCCCTGTAGTGCCTAGGCATGGCCTCAATAATAGTTGCAAATGTAATTGAAAAGGAGAGGGGTGTGGAAAAAGCAATGCAATTGCTATAACATTTTCTTTTTTCCATTTTGAGGGAAAGCTTGACCGAAAAAACCACGATTCTTGATAAATATTGTCTTGAGGTGCTTGAAAAAGTGCCGCTTGATTTTGCGCATTATCAAAAAAACCTTGTTGATTGGTGCAACCATAATACGGGATCACGCAATTATTCTTCCGTTGCAAGCTTTTTGCCGCGCCTTGAAAATGCGTTCGCACAAATGGGCGGTGAAATAAAGCATTTGCCGTTGGAAAAAGAGCGTGTGGTTCTTGCAAATGGTGAAATTAAAGAGATAGATTTGGGGCATTCGCTGCATGTGAAAATGCGTCCAAATGCGCCAATTCAATTGGTTCTAACAGGTCATTATGACACTGTTTTTGGCGCTGATTCGCATTTTCAAAATGTGACCGATTTGGGTGATGAAAATATTTATGGCCCAGGCGTTGCCGATATGAAGGGTGGGATTTTGGTAATGCTTGAAGGGCTTAAAGCATTTGAAAATCATCCCGATAAAAATAATATTGGTTATGAAGTTCTTTTATCACCCGATGAAGAAATTGGCTCACTGGGTTCGGCGCATATTTTGTATGAAATTGGCAAAAAATCTGATTTGGGGCTTACTTTTGAACCCGCATTACCTGATGGTTCTATGGCAGGTGCACGTAAAGGCTCCGCAAATTTTGCGCTTATAATTCATGGTGTTTCTGCCCATGTTGGGCGCGCGCATCACGAAGGTAAAAGCGCAATAAAAGCTGCGGCACAATTTGTTTGTGAAATCGAAGATATTAATGGAAAATATGACGGTATTACCATTAATACAGGCAAAATTGATGGCGGTAGTGCCAATAATGTTGTTCCTGATTTGGCAATTGTGCGCTTTAATATTCGCGCGCCAAGCCAAGAAAAAATGGAATTTGCAATCGAGCAAGTCAAATCAGCGATAAAAAATCTTGATGGCTTTCATTGCCATTTAGAGGGCGGCATTTCGCGCCCACCAAAACCACGCAATAATGCCCAAGAAAGAATTTTTACCGATATTGGTAATGTTGCGCGTGATTTGGGAATGGAATTACAATTCAAAGATACGGGCGGCGTATGTGAGGGGAATAATTTATTCGCTTCTGGCTGTCCGAATATAGATACTTTGGGGGTTTGCGGCGGCCTTATTCATTCACCGCAAGAATTTGCAATAAAGAAAAGCTTTGGTGAGCGTGCGCGTCTTTTGGCGGCGATATTATGTTCCTATGCTAATGGAACAATAGATGCCAAAGCACCAAGAAAACTTATGGGGGAAAATAAATGTTAGTAGTCAGGCCTGCAAAACAAAGCGATTATGAGGATTTTTATAATTTCGCAAGAATGTCTGGCGCAGGTTTTACAAGCCTTCCCGAAGATCCTGAAACCTTAAAAAAGCGCCTTATAAAAAGTGAAAAAACTTTTGCGGGTGATCCCCAATATTGCGACCCAAATGAAGCAGAGGGTGGGGTCTATCTTTTAATGGTGGAAAACCCAAAAACCAAACAGGTTTTAGGCTGCGCGGCGGTTAAAACTAATATTGGGCATGATGTGCCATTTTTTAATTTTAGGGTTACAACTTTGGGGCAATTATCGCGGGTTACAGGGCGAAAATTTGAAATGTCCACCCTTGTAATGGTCAATGATTATACAGGCTCAACCGAAGTTGGAACATTATTCTTGAACCCACAACATCGCGGTGAAGGTGCGGGAAAATTATTATCATTATCGCGCTTCATGCTTATGGCATCAATGCCAAGTAGGTTTGGCAAAACAATTGTTTCCGAATTGCGCGGTGTGGTTCATCTTGATGGTCGTTCACCATTTTGGGAAGGGGTTGGACGCCCATTTTATCGCATGGACTTTTCAGAGGCTGATAATCTTTCTGCGGTCACTGATAATCAATTCATTATTGACCTTGGCCCAAAACACCCAATTTATATTGATTTATTACCTGATAGTGCGCGCGGTGCAATCGCCGAAACCCACCCTGATGGTGCGGCAGCAAGAAGATTATTAGAGCGCGAAGGCTTAAGATTTGAAGGTGTGATTGATATTTTTGATGGCGGCCCATTGCTTGCGTGCCGTGTTGAAGATACGCGCACAATGCGTGAAAGCGTTCGTGCGCCTTTTGTTGTTGGTGATGTTCGCGGCCTTGAAAAATGCCTTTTATCAAATGATAAATTAGAGGATTTCGCCTGCACGCTTGCGCCAGCGCAAATCGAAAAAGATAGAATTTTAGTCTCACAAGAAGTTTTAGATAATTTAGGTCTTAAAGAAGGTGATTTTGGTCGTGCAAGAGGGTTTGATGTCTAATAATAGCGTTTTTATAAATAATGTTTGGCAAAATGGCGATGGCGCTAATTTTCAATCTTTAAACCCTGCGAATAATGAAATTGTATTTAGTGCAAATAGCGCCAGTGCCGCACAGGTAGAAGCTGCGGTAAATGCCGCGCGTAAAGCGCAAAAATCTTGGGCAAAAATTGGGCGTGATGCGCGAATTGCCATAATGAATAATTATGCCGAAGAATTAAAAAAGCGCAGTGATGAAATTGCCTTAACAATTTCACGCGACACGGGCAAAGCGCTTTGGGAAACCAAAACTGAAGCGGCAACAATGGTTGGAAAAATTGCAATTTCCACCCGCGCCTATAATGAACGAACAGGCGCATTTTCAAAAGTAACTGCCTTTGGTGAACTTGCACTTGATCATGCACCATATGGTGTAATGGCGGTATTGGGACCATTTAATTTCCCGGGGCATTTGCCAAATGGTCATATTGTTCCTGCGCTTTTGGCGGGTAATACGATTGTATTTAAACCATCCGAACTTGCGCCCGCAATCGCCAATATAATGGCAGATGCATTCGCAGCAGCAGGTGTTCCTGAAGGCGTTGTCAATGTGGTTCATGGTGGGCGCGAAACTGGCGCTGCATTATTGGCATCAGATGTGAATGGGGTTTTGTTTACAGGGTCTGCCAGTACCGGCACATATATTCACAAACTTTTTGGTGGTCGCCCCGAAGTTGTTCTTGCACTTGAAATGGGCGGTAATAACCCGCTTATTATTTGGGAACCATGCGAAATAGAGGCCGCGGCCGATATGATAATTCATTCAAGCTTTATCACAACGGGCCAAAGATGTTCATGCGCGCGCCGAATAATTCTTCCAAAAGGAAAGTTTGGTGACGCGGTTTTAGAAGCTGTGGTCGCAAAATGTCAAAAAATGCGCATTGGCGCTTTTGATGATGAATTTGAACCATTTATTGGGCCAATTATCCATGAAAAAATGGCGCAAAATTATATTCATTTTGAGCAAAGCCTTATCGCAAAGGGCGGTAAACCAATTATGGGTGCAAAAATTCTTGAACGCGGGTCTGCCTTTGTTGCGCCTGCATTAATAGATATGACAAATGCCCATGAGCGCGAAGATGAAGAATTATTCGCGCCATTTGCCCAAGTTTTCCGCGTTGATAATTTTGATGATGCAATTGAGCGCGCAAATGATACAAAATTTGGCCTTTCTTCTGGTCTTGTTTGTGATGATGCAAGTCTTTGGCATCGCGCACTTGGCGAAATGCATGCGGGTCTTATAAATTGGAATCGCCCAACAACAGGTGCAAGTGGGGAATTGCCTTTTGGTGGCCCTGGGCTTTCAGGTAATGGCCGACCAAGCGCTTTTTATGCGGCTGATTATTGTTCATATCCTGTTGCCCAACAGAATGCTATAATAGCGCAAAGGTTAAAAGCCATAGGTTTGGAATGAAAAATAGACAATTATTAAACGCTTTTTCGCTTGCTTTTGCGGCGTTCACAATCACACCATTAAATGCAATTGCAGATGATCAGCCATTTGTAACTAATCGTGCGCGCCAAAAAGCGCCAATTTCTTATGAAGAAATTACAAAATTGCTTATTCCAAAAATCATGGAAATCCCATCTGTGCGCGGCGTGGTTGTTGATGAAAATATGCCAAATGCTTTGCGCGTTACGCATTCAACCAATCTTGTTGTTAGGCTTGATAATTTTTACAATAAAATGAATAAAGTCGGCACAGATAGGGATTTTGAAACGAAAAAATTTGTTGCAACTATTGCCGAAGTTATTGGAAAAAGTAATCCTTTTAAAACTGAAAACCTTCGAATTGTAATAAGAACCAAAGAAGCACTTGATGATTTTGAAACTCAAACTGGTGCAAATGGTCAATTAAATAAAATCGTAAGACGCCCATTCATTGGCGATTTAGAAGAGGCGTTGGTTGCCGAAACTAAAACATCAATTGCCTTTATGCCAATCGGCGAATTACAATCACTAAAATTAAGTGATGCGGATGCCTTTAGTTTGGCAGAAAAAACTTTTGCAACGCAATTTTCAAATATTGAATGGTTAACAACCAAAGATAATCTTATGATTGCTAAACTTGACGGCGCATTTGATACAAGTCTTTTGGCAATTCCATCAATTTGGCAAAATTTAGAGGCACAAAATAATTTCCCTATCGCTGTAATTGCGCCAAATCGCGCTTTACTTCAAATTGGACGCGCTGATTCAAAAGAAGATATAGAGAAACTTTCCACAATTGCAAAAAATGAGGCAAATGGCCCACATGCAATAAGTGATAAAGTTATGATTTGGAAAAATGATCATTGGGAATTTCTACAAACCCAAGATTAAATTCTTGAATTTGGGGTATTCAATTGCAAAACCCCACAATAAAACCTATCAATTAACAAAATTATGGAGTTTCCAATGAGCGGGCTTTTAGATACAATATTACAAGCAGGTGGTGGTTCAGCAGTTGATATGATTGCTGGTAAATTTGGCATAAGCCCATCACAGGCACAAAGTGCAATTTCTGCGCTTTCACCAATGATTGCTGGTGGCTTTAAATCACAGGCACAACAAGGCGGCCTTGAAAATATTCTTGGAAGTGTTTTGACACCTGAACATGCAAATATTGGTGCAGACCCTGCCGAACTTGCGCGCCCTGGAACTACTGATGCAGGAAATCAAATTTTGGGTGCTATTTTTGGTTCTAAAGAAGTTTCACGCGAAGTTGCATCCCAAGCTTCTGGTCAAACTGGCTTGCCAACTGATTTATTGAAACAAATGCTTCCTGTCATTGCGATGATGGCGGCGGGCACAATGGCTAATAAAGCAAATTCAGGTGGAATTGGCGGAATGCTCGGCAATATGATTGGTAATGCTGTTGGCGGTAATGTTGGCGGTGCACTTGGCGGCCTTTTGGGCGGTGGTGCGCAAACGGCAAATGCTGGTGCTGGCGGTGGTGCATTGGGTTCAATCGCCAATATGCTTGATATGGATCATGATGGTAATCCACTTGATGACATTATGGGAATGCTTGGTAAGCGCTAAAAATTAAGGCCCCGAATGGGGCCTTTTTCACATATGCGACTTTAATTTATTTAATGTCTCATTTGAACAATGATAGGGAATTGGTTGACCATTTCCCCATACTGGCCCCGGCCAAGCAGCATCATTAATCTTTCGCCCAATTATATGTATATGCAATTGTGAAACAATATTTCCAAGTGCGCCAATATTGATTTTATCAAAATGACCAAAATCCTTAATCAATTTTGAAATAGTCGTAATTTCATTGAAAATTTCCCCCTGTTCAAATAGAGACAAATCATGAAGTTCAACGGCGTTTTCAATTCTTGGAACTAATACAAGCCACAAAAAACGACTATCATTCATTAATCTTAATTGGCAAACATCTAAATTCGCAACGAATATAGTATCTTTTTCTAATTGTGGATGAAGTTTAAACCCCAATTTTCAATGCCTTTTTAAGTGGAATCGCTACCCAATAATCTAAATCAAGAATTACATTTGACAAGTAGTTATTGTCTTGATCTTTATGGGGAAAATTGTCGCAAGGGAGGTCTTTGGTGGCAATTAATTTTAATCTTAATGCGCCCCAAGAATTTCCAATTTCACATTTATCTAAAACTTGTGACCATGCATAAATTGTATCACCAGCAAAAAATGGATTTACGTGGCGCCCCGCATTTATTGCCAAAATATGCCCAGCATTTCCAAGGCCATTGAATGCAATTGCGCGCGCGGTTGAAATGACAACGCCGCCATAAACAAGCCTTCGACCAATTTTAGAAGATTTTTGCCAAAAAGCGTCAAAGTGAACGCGCGCAGTATTTTGATAAAGGCGGGTTGCCATTTGATGTTCGGCTTCTTCAATCGCCATTGCATCGCGATGATCAATTTTTTCACCAATTTCATAATCTTCATAGGCAAATGGCGAACCTGATAAATAGATATCCCATGAATTTGATTTTAATTTACATGGCGGAATTAATTCCGATGGTTCAACAAAAGCTTTTAATTCAGGAACAATCTGATTTTCAATTTTAGCGTCAAAATCACCCTTATTCACCATCACCCAGCGAACATAGGATAAAACTAAATCACCAAATTGATTAAATCCTTTTGTGCGAACATAAACAACGCCAGTTTTGCCATTTGAATTTTCTTTTAATCCAATCACTTCGGAAACTGATGTGATTGAATCCCCTGATTTTACAGGATGATGAAATTTACATTCCGCATAACCAAGATTGGCAACCGCATTTAATGAAATATCGGGAACAGTTTTTCCAAAAACAATATGAAATAGTAAAAGCGGGTCAATCGGCCAGTTTTCAAAACCAACATCTTGTGCAAATTTTTGCGAAGAAAATTCAGGGTAGCGTGAACCACTTAAGGCAATATAAGTTGCAAAATCGCCTTCTGTTATTGTGCGTGGTGTTGCGTGATGTAAAACTGCCCCAATTTTGAAATCTTCAAAAAAATTGCCTTTAAATGCTTTATTTGTCATTTTCCCCTCAGATAATTTCGCAGGCT
Source organism: uncultured Caulobacteraceae bacterium (assembly GCA_964557085.1). Taxonomy (GTDB): domain Bacteria; phylum Pseudomonadota; class Alphaproteobacteria; order Caulobacterales; family Aquidulcibacteraceae; genus Pseudaquidulcibacter. The sequence continues at coordinate 1,519 of CAZKYS010000081.1, read as the reverse complement.
TCGGCAAAATCTAATCTTGGCAATCTTGGATGATGCGGCTCGCTATCGGCTTTATAGCCAAGATTGATAAGGAAATTTGATTTATAGCCAGATTTGCCAAAAAACTCTTTATCAACGCTTGCATTATCAAAACCAGACATAGGGCCGCAATCTAGACCAATGGCGCGGGCCGCCATTATCATATAGGCCGCGCCCAATGTTGAATTCATAAATCCTGCCGCATAGCCTTTATCAGGGGTTTGTTCATACCAATCGCGCGCCGCCGGCATGTGCGGGAATAATTTTGGCACTTTTTCGTAGAATTTTGGGTCAAAGGCCGCAATAATTGTAACCGGCGCTTTCATGGTTTTATCGGCATTGTTTGGCGCAAGATATGGTTTTAGGCGCGCTTTTGCATCTTGTGATTTAACAAATAAAAAGCGTGCAGGGTTTGAATTTGCTGCGGTTGGGCCAAGGCGCGCAAGTTCATATAATTTGTTTAATTTCTCATCCTCAATTTGCTTATCGGACCAGACATTTATGGTTCTTGCTTCTAAAAATAATTGATTAAGTGCGTTTTGATTTAATGAATTCATAAAATCCTCTCTTTAATGTGTTGTGAAACTCTTAGTGAGTTAGCAATAATTGTAAGCGCAGGGTTTACAGCCGAACTTGAAGGAAAAAAGCTCGAATCTGTGACATATAAATTATCTAAATCATGTGTTTTACAATTTATATCAAGAACTGATTCTTTTGCATTTTTTCCAAATTTTATTGTCCCACATTGATGCGCCGTTCCAAGCAAGGGTATCATTTGGTCGATTTCAAAATGTGGTTCATACATTGTGCGGTTTGCCAAACTATAACCCTGAAGAGCATTTTTAAGTTTTTTAATTAATCTTTTGTGCCCCACTAAATTATTTGGCGTATAATCTAATTCTATCTTTCCATAATTAGTAAGCGAAACTCTATTTTGTAATTTGGGCAAATCTTCGCTCATTATCATAAAGGATACCATATGTTTGCCCAACCAATCAGAAAGAAAATTGGGTATTATCCAATGTGGGATTATGTGTGAAATTTGCCCCTCAACATAAGCACCATTTGCGGCAGGAAGGGATTGTATTTGCCCCATTGGGAAATCAAATCCGCCATCTTTATCGTGAAAATAATAATCCATAATTGAATAAGTTTTGGGAAAAACAGCCTTAGCCTCATGAGCCATTATTGATGTCATCGCAGAAGTGGTATGAAACATATAATTTCTACCAACTAAATCCGATGAATTTGCAAGACCATTTTCGTGATGTGAATTTGCAGAATTTAGCAAAATAACCGCGCTATTTACCGCGCCTGCCGCCAATATAAATATATCAGCCTCAAAAACTTCTTTTCCTTCAAAGCTTAAACACTCAACTGATTTAATGCTTTTACCTGTTTCACCAGTAATTAATTTTGAAACTTTAAGATTTTTAGCAATTGTGACGTTAGTAAAAGTAGAGATAGCATTAATACATATTGTTCTTGAATCAGATTTTGC
>CAZKYS010000080.1:0-11086 GCA_964557085.1 uncultured Caulobacteraceae bacterium | reverse complement strand
ATTGCCGAAATTTACTAAATTATTATAATGATTATTAATTGTGTAATTATTAGAATTAATTACGCCATTTATTGATGTGGATATATCAATGCCATTTTTGTAGGGTACATCAAAATAAAGCCCTAATTCGGTTCTTTGCGGGTATTTATAACTATCTTTGAAGCTATTAACTTCATAAGATGCATTGGCACGCATATAAGTGCCCCATGCCACACCATTTTTCGCATCTTTTTTAATGTTCAAATAAATGCTTTGATAAGGTTGTGAATTGCTATAATTTGATAATAGTGGAATTTGCGATTTTGAAATTTGATATTGGCTATCAACCACAAGGCCCTTGGTGATTTTATCCAATTGCCATTTTAATTTCGCTTGAAAAGATTTTTGCTGTGCATAATCAATGTTTGAAACGCGTGTTCCAACAAAATTACCATTTTCTATAATCGGAAGGCTTGTGATTTTATTATTTATGTTTTGATTTTCAATCTGAAGCGATAAATTGGCATCTTGTGAAAGATTATGATCAAAGCGCACTTTGGTGCTAAAGTTGCTTGGGGTTTTAAGCCATTTATTTTGATCTTGGGTTTCAATTATTTGCGATGCAAATCTAAAACCATCAACTTCAAAATCATTGGTTCTTTGTGCCGCTTCAACCCAAATTCTACTATTTTTATCTAAATTATATGCAAGCTCAATTTTAGGGCTTGATATAAAGCCAGTTTCTGACTTTGAATATGGGCCATTTTGAACAAAATCATATAATTTTGCTTCTATACTTGGGTTCAAGGATAGTTTTTTAGATAATTTAATATTGGTTTTGAAATAAGTGTTCAAACTACCTTGGGAAATTGCAATTTCACTTTTTTGATTTTCATAATTATCAGAAAAATAAAAACTTGAAAGCGCAAGTTCATCTTGTTTTAGGCTTATTCCAAAATTGTATAATGGATTTTTTAAATTCGCACTAAGCCCATAGCTTGCGCCTTGATTAATGCTTTGTGCTTGCGTTTGGAAATTGCCATTTGTTTGGCGTTGGAAATTATAATCATTCGCACTTTCATGCTGTATCTGATTTTCAATCTTAATATTAATCGCATTATTAAGAAATGCCGTGTCAATTTGCGCCAATAATGCAGCACGTAAATTTTGATTATAATTCAAACTTTCACTTAATTGTGAATTCGTGCTTTGGGGCTTTATTTGTTTGCTGCTATCGGCATAGAAACTATCAGAATTTTCAAAACTTGCGATAAGTGCAAGATTTAAATTTTCTTTTTGGGCCCTAAATTCGCCTTTTGCATTGAAATTATCCTGCGAATATTCGCTTGATGATTTTTGCGTATCAAGAATATTGCCATTAATATCGTATTTCTCACGTGATTGGGCGTTTGAAAATTGTTTTTCAACATTGCGTGAAAAATCAGATTTAACCAGATTAGACGAATAAATAGGCTTTTGATTTGTATTTATTTTTGGCGCATCTTTTACATCGTCAAAACTTATTTGATTATCAAAATCAGCTTTTATTTTATTATTATCTTTCTTATCCGCTTCAATAAGTTTGACGATACGATTTGATTGCAAAGTGTTTGCGCCATCTTCGCCTTCAAAAATTTGCGCAATCGCATAATCTTTTGCATCGCCTTGTTTTAATAATTCAATATCTTCAGGATTATCGCTTTCATATATTTCATCATCAACCAAAAGCGAAATTTTGGCATCTTTTATACCAATTTTAGCGCGTATAGCATCAATCACATCAACAAGATTTGCATTTTCAGGTAATGTTAAATTGCCTAAATTCAAATTTATGAATGGTAATATTTCATTGTCATTATAAATAGTTTTTTGAAATTGAGTAATTAATTCAGGTGTCGATGAATTTTCAAATGCATAAGCATTATTAGTGCCAAAGGCTGACATGCCAATCGCAAAAATACCAAAACTAATAATTTTTTCAAATCGTTGCATAAATTTTTTAATAAAGATAATTACGCCAAATTTGTGACCCAATAGCGCCCTAATAGCTCTTTAAGTTTAAAATGGCATTACTTTTTTATATATAATTGCTGATTTTTCATGAAATTGCTCAAAAAACATCTATGGCTGTTTGGAATTTTGGCAAATCTTTGTAAAAGAAATCATGCGATTTTCAAAAAACATAATTATCGGTCTTGGGTTAATTTTTATGGGCTTAACGCCCATTGCTCATGCACAAAATATACAAAACCCAAATTATTTAAGTGCCAAAACTGGCTTTGCACCACTTGCGAAAAAGCTTTTACCAAGTGTGGTGGGAATAAGTTCTTATAATCCATCAAGAATTAATTCGTCGCGCTTTGTAAGCAATAAAAATGCGCCAATTTCAACTGGCTCTGGCTTTATCTATAATTCTTCTGGCTATATTATTACTAATAATCATGTTGTTGAAAGTGGGGTTAATTTTACTGTTACACTTCAAAATGGGCAAACTTACCCTGCCAATATAATTGGGCGTGATGAAGAAACAGATTTGGCGGTTTTAAAAATAAATCAAACTAATTGACTTATCCCACTTCCGATTGGCAATAGTGATTTGATGGAAATCGGTGATTGGGCCATCGCAATCGGAAGCCCTTATGGTCTTGGTAATTCATTTTCAGTTGGCGTTATTTCTGGTCGTAATCGTGATTTGCAATCGGGGCGCTTTGACGATTTTTTACAAACCGATGCGGCGATTAATTCGGGAAATTCTGGTGGTCCTTTATTGAATGAAAAAGGCGAATTAATCGGGGTTAATACCGCCATTGTTGCAAATTCACGTGGTGGTGGTTCGGTTGGTATTGGCTTTGCCATTCCATCAAATCTTGTACGCAAGGTTGCAAATGATATTATTAAAAATGGCTATGTTATTCGTGGCTATGCAGGTTTTCGTGCACGCGCCTGTGCGCCCAATGAATGTAATGGCGTTGTTATAAGCGCAATTGCCGATAATGGCCCCGCCGCAAAGGCCGGAATGCGGGTTAATGATACGTATTTTCAAGCAGGCCAAGTCAATATTACAGATCCAAGGCATTTGGCAAGAATTGTATCAAATTCGCCAATTGGTTCGCATTTACGAATTGATGGCTATCGTGGTCAAAAACGTATTTTTGCCAATATGGAAATTGCAAAACCGCCATCTTTGAATGCAACATTACCAAATGTTGGAATTGAAAGCGTGAAAGTCGCAGGTCTTAACTTGCGGCCATTAAACCCTCAAGAAAAGGCAAAATTCGGTAATGATGGTAATATTATAATCGCGGGGGTTGATGAATATTCAACAGCAAACGGTATTTTCAAAGCTGGTGATATTATTTTGGAAATAGCAGGAACAAAAATCAATAATCCACAACAAGCAAGAAATATTATTGAAATCCAAAAAAAAGCGCGTGGCTTTGTATTTTTGCGCATAAAACGTAATAATATTGCCCAGACAAAAATGTTAAGATGAATTGCAATTTGCAAGATAGATTGCCAATAGTAGGTCAAAACCAAACCAAATTAGAGAATCAAAATGGCTGATGATAATTCCTTTTCTAACCAACCAAAGAAAGACTGGAAGTCGGCAATGGATGATGAAAATGAATTTGTAAATAAAAAGTCGCGCAGGAAAAGTGGGCGACTTGGCATTTTGGGTTGGTCAATGATGTTGATGGGGGCCGTTATTATTGGCGGTATTGCGGCGCTTTTATATCTTATTTGGTCATTTCAAATTGAATCAGGCGCAAAGGCAGCCGAAGATGCAGGTCTTGTTCCTGTTACTTCTGAATTTGCGCCAGGGCGCCCAAAAAGTGCGGATGTTTTATTTCGCATAGCAGGCCGTAAACGCGAGGGTGAAAAACTTTATCCAGAGCTTGCAAATGCATGGATGCGCGCGCGTGGTTATACATCTGTTTCCACAAGCACAGAACGCGACACCATAACCGTTTCTGGTAATAAAGATGGCAAATCAAAACGTATTTTAATTGCCAAAAGCTCTGCAAAAGGTGGGTTTGATGGCATGATACAGGGTCGTGTCGAAGGCGTATTTTCATCGCGCCCCATCGAAAGCGGGGAGGCCGATCGCCTTTCAGCTTATGGCGACATGTTTGGGCCGCAAAATGAAAAAGTTATCGGGCATGATATATCCTTTGTTTATGTGAATTCATCAAACCCAATCACCAATATGAATGGTGAAACTTTGGGGCGTATCTTATCAGGTGAAATAACTGATTGGTCGGAAATTTCGGATAAAAAAGAAGGCGAAATCACAATAAAAGTTGAAAATCTTGGGGTTGATAAAAACCTTGGAATTTTGGCAAAAATCCTTGGTGAGCGTGAGATGGTGGAAACCTCCAAATCGCTTGAAACACCTGATGATGTTTTGGGTGCGGTTGCGCGCGATTCAAATGCAATTGGTTTTTCGCATAAGCCATCATCTTTTAGTGGTGTAAAAAATATTGCCCTTAATGAGCGTAATGCAGGCACTTTTGATCCAAATAATTTCAATATTTCAACCGAAGCCTATCCATTTACCGAGCGTTTGTATCTTTATATAGGTTCGAATAATTCTGCGCCTGAACTTGCGGATTTTGCTGATTTCGCACTTTCACCTGCGGGGCAAGAGATTGTGAAAAAACTTGGTTATGGCGCGCAACAAGTAGCGGCAGAAAGCATTAAAGCACCAGTTGATGCACCAGTTGATTATGCAGATTTTGCCAAAAGCTCACAACGTATGAATTTTGATATTCGCTTCTTACAGGGCGCAAACGAGCTTGATAATAAGGCAAAAGCCGATTTAATCCGTTTCCAAGCCTTTGTTCAAAAGCAAGCAATCGATCCAAAACGAATTGCGATTTTTGGCTTTGCAGACAATGTTGGCGCGCAGGCAACCAATTTAGGGCTTGGTCAATCACGTGCAGAGGCGGTGTCAAAGAAACTATCCGAAATCGGGCTTGCGCCTGCGCTTATACGCTCTTATGGCGATGCAATGGCGGTTGGTGCGAATGCATACGAAGCTGGGCGTATTAAAAACCGCCGCGTTGAAGTTTGGATTTGCCCGCCACCTGCTTGCCCGCTTATGAATGTTGTGGTGGATAATTCAAAGCCTGTTAATTTGCCAAATAATAATGACATTCCATCAGGTGTCCATTTTGGTAGGCCGCCTTCAACTGATGGTGCGGATGCGCCAAAGGGGTAAAAAAATAAAATTTTAGGGAATAAATGAGAATATCAAAAGATCAAATCAAGAAATTCCTATTTTGGTATTGTAACATAATATTGTTAATCTCTATTTGTGTTTGGGCATGGCAAATTTTCGATGTTGTGCCTCAGATGTTAAAGAGTGGCATTTCTAAGAATGATATTTTAAATCATTATATTTTTATTTTAAATCCGTTTATGCCGTATACGCCTGTAATGTATTTTTTTATAATTTACATGGTGATTTTGTTATTTAGTATCGTATTTAAGTACAATTATGGTGATTACATTGATAAAATAGTATTTTCAGGTGTTCTGGTTACTATTTGGCAAATAATTATAATTTTTCTATGGTCAAATTATAAAGGTTAAATAATCTATGGCTGAATTAAAAATTGGCGAAAAATTAAGTGCAAATCTTGAAATTACGCCAAAATATACTGTGCCCTTTAATGCCGATAAATTCCCCGCATTTGGCGATATGCCGGCGGTTTTTGCAACCGCAATGATGGTTGGCTTTATCGAAGAAACCGCGATTAAATTACTGATGCCATTTTATGAAAATGGTCAGCAATCGGTTGGAACTTTGGTGAATTTTTCGCATGTTGCAGCAACGCCAATCGGCCTTAATGTTCGCGCAGATATTGAGGTTACGGCAATTGAAAAGCGCAAAATCACCTTTGCGGTAAAATGCTATGATGATTATGATTTAATCGGTGAGGGGGTGCATGAGCGCGCCCTTATTGATGAAACCCGCTTTATGGAAAAACTTGCCACAAAAGTGCCAAAATGAATGTGCAAAGGGGGCAGATGAACCACCCATTAGCGCCATTTTTACAACCCGCACGCAAAGCAATTCATGATTTCATGGAAAAATTGCCGCGCCCTTTTGCCGAATTTTTGTTATTCGGGTTTAAAATGGCATGGGCGTGTTTATTTGCCGCCGCATTCCTAAGTCTATTGATTGCAACGCATTTTTTATGGGTAAAAAACCAATATATTTCGCGTTATGATTTTTTGTTTTTGATGGCAATTATAATTCAATGCCTTATGCTTTGGACAAAGTTGGAAAGTTTTGAAGAATTAAAAGTAATCATGGCCTATCATATTATTGGCACGATTATGGAAGTTTTCAAAACCCATGTTGGTTCATGGGAATATCCCGAAACCTCATTAATTCGTATTGGCGGCGTGCCATTATTTACGGGTTTTATGTATGGGACAGTTGGCTCATTCATGGCCCGCGCCATTCGTATTTTTGAAATGCAATTTGAAAATTACCCAAAAACTTGGGCAACAATTGCCATCGCCATCGCAATTTACATAAATTTCTTTAGCCATCATTTTATTATTGATTTGCGGATTGGGATTTTTGCCATAATTGCAATCACATATTGGAAAACCCAAATCCATTTTCGCCCAATGGACAGGTTTTTCAAAATGCCGCTTTTGCTTGCGGCATTTTTAAGCGCATTTTTCATGTGGCTTGCCGAAAATATCGGAACATTCACCAAAACTTGGATTTACCCGCAAATGCATGATGGCTGGCACTTGGTTTCAATTCAAAAAATGGGCGCATGGTTTTTGCTTTTATTTATTAGTTTTACGATTGTAATGGTGGTTTTAAAACCAATTATTCAAAACAGATTTTCTTAAAATTACTCTATTGATTAATAGTATGATATAACAATTCAAAGTTTAATAGATTTAATCTCATCAAATAGATTGTTATCCGTAATAGTTTCGGAAAGTAATGTGACCCAAGGGTAAGAGTATCCAAACGAATTAGAATTAGCAAAATATTTACAATACCTTTTATCGGTCTCAGTTATATCTTTAGACTTCCATTTTTTTCTTACACCAAAATGCTGGCAGCATTGTGAATGATTGTTGGTTGTAAATCTAATTCCCGTTGTTTCACTGACAGCTTTAACAACTTCTGTAGCTTTCAATTTGAAAAAATCACTATCATTTGTTGGAATAGGAATTAATATTGCTGATGAATTTGAATCCCCTGACTGTATGATTTCAATTTTTGCTTTATATTCAGGGTCATTTAGTTCTTCAGGAGAAAGCTCTTGAGATAGTTGGCTTTCAATTTCTATAATATGACTTGGAACATCATATGAATTGACAATTCCAACATGATTATTTTCAAATTTAGAAAATTGGATTGCAAAACCAAGATCTTTTGAGAGTGATACTCTCGAACCAAAATATGCAGTCATGACTTTTTCAAAATTAAGGGCGTTTGCTTGAAAAAGAGTTTGCCAAGTGCTGTCCGCTTCTCCAAATAGTTTATGTTCCACATCATGCCTTATTTTTATTACTGCTTTTAGGTTGTTTTTAACTCCATTGGATAAATTACAGGCCTCCATCTTAGTTAATTCAGCTAGACTAAAAGTAAAGCCATTGGGTTTAGCGAAAGGAATATTGTTATATTCGAGCCATTCTTGGAGTAGATATGTCCATGCAACCACTGAAAGTATGCAAAATACTTCTGCTTTGAACTTTAATGTTGGGTTGTTGAAAGTTCCAACAGCCAACATCATTGCTTCTCTGGCTCTTATAAGGCGTTCGTTTATGTATGGATTTAAACCAGTTACAGAGTCAAAAGAGGATTTTATTCTATCGTAATTATCAAATTCTTTTTGCGTTGCTGGTTTCACATTTTTGTTATGTCTTACACCTGAAACTCTTGCACCGTTTATTGTTCCTGCTCTATTTTTATTGATGTAAGCCTGTATATCTTGATTTCTGTCGCCTTTATCAATTAAATATTTAACAATTGATTTTTCAATTTCGGTTAAAGCACCCTGTCTTGATTTATAGGTCATTTTGTAAATCTCAAAGTAATACAAATACTGTTCAAATTAGTATATAAACAGAATAATTACAATGTAAAATAGGTGATAATTACGATTTAAAAAATGAGTCAAAACAAAAATTGAAAACTTTAGTTTGCTTTTATTTTTAATAAATTTTCATCTAACAAAATAATTTTTTTACTTAAGTTTAAAACCTAACCAATCCCGCAAAACAGAAGAACGCTTTCCAAATTCCCAGAATTAATGCGGGCGGGGGCGCGGGCTGCTACTATTGGTTTTGCCATATAGGCAATGCCAAGGCCAGCTTCTTCAATCATCATTAAATCATTTGCGCCATCGCCAATTGCGATACAATCTTCAAGGGCGATGTCATTTTCTTTGCAAAGGTTTTGAAGGCGCTCTAATTTGGCTTCTTTGCCTAAAATTGGCATTTTGACTTTACCGCTTAATTCATCTTTTGAATAAATGAATTCATTTGAATTATCTTCATGAAAGCCAACAAGTTCGCGAATTTTTGAAGTGAAAAACTTAAACCCACCTGAAACCAATGCGCAATATGCCCCATTTTCCTTAAGGCCAGAAATCATTTCAATTGCGCCTTCATTAAGTTTCACGCGCTCATCATAGCATTTTTGCATCGCAGATTTTGAAAGCCCTTTAAGCATCATCACACGCTCTTTTAATGCGCCTTCAAAATCCAATTCACCCGCCATTGCGCGTTCGGTAATTGCCGAAACTTGTTCTTTAACACCTGCAAAGTCAGCAAGTTCATCAAGGCATTCGCAATTGATAATTGTAGAATCCATATCAGCAATCAAAAGCTTTTTAATTTTTGGTTCGATATTTGAATAATCAAGTTTTAAAGCATCAAACTTTTCAAACAATGCAGTTTTCGCCCCATCACCCAATTCATGCAAAATATGCAAAGCCTTATTGCGCGCAATTTCACGCACTGTGCAATTTGGATCAAGCTTTTTAACAAGTTCAAGCGCTAAACCAAGTGTTTCTGCGCCAGTATGGGAGGCGATTACAAGATGTTTTCTGTTTGGCATTTTATTGTAAGTTTTTTTCTACTGTCTATTCATTTTGGATTTAGCGTATTATTTGCTACAAGCAAGTCAAATGTTAAGCACAATCATAATTTTAGGCCCTACGGCGTCTGGCAAATCCGCATTAGCAGTTGAAATTGCGCGCAAAATCAATGCTGAAATAATCAATATGGATTCAATGCAGGTTTATAAAGACTTGCCTATACTTTCTGCTGCCCCCACTTTGCAAGAGCAGGGGGGGATAAAACATCATTTGTTTTTACATATTGATGCGGCTCATGCCTATTCAACGGGGCAATATATTCAAGAAGCCAAGGCGAAAATTGATGAAGTAAATACACTTGGAAAGCGCGCGGTTTTAGTTGGCGGCACTGGCCTTTATGCCCATGCGCTTACTAAGGGTATGGTTGAAACACCGCCTGTGCCACCTGAAATTCGTGCCGCGACGCGCAAATTGGTCGAAACTGATAGATATGGGCAATATAACCGCCTTAAAAAAGTTGATAAAGAAGCCGCATCGCGCATTGAAGGCAATGATACTGTCCGTATCGCGCGCGCATTGGAAGTTTATGACGCAACAGGGCGCACAATTTCTGATTGGCATAAAGAAGAACAACCGCCAATTTTAAAAGCGGGCGCATGGCAAGGTTTCGGCCTTATGCCGCCGCGTGAAGCCGTCTATGCGAAAATAGAGGCAAGGTTTAACGCAATGGTCACAAATGGCGGACTTGATGAAATCCGCGCCCTTTATGCGCGTAATTTGCCCGATGATTTACCCGCTATGAAGGCGCTTGGCGTGCCAAATCTAATTGAGTTTTTTGAACATAAAATTTCCCGTGATGGCGCAATCGCCCGCGCAATAACCCAAACCCGCCAATATGCTAAACGCCAATATACATGGCTTAATAATCGCGCCGCCGATTGGGATAAGTTTGAAAATGCAAAGGATATTCTTGCGAAATTTTAGTTTTTAATACCAAACTCTTTTGCGCTATTAATTATCGCCTCATTATCAGGTTTTAATAATAAAGCTTTATATATTAGGCTTTTGCCAGTTGCCATGTCATTTTTTTTAATTTGGATAAGCCCAAGATTAAGGCAGGCATAAGCAAAGTTTTTATCACATGAAAACACATAATCTTTAATTGCATTATCTAAATTTTTTTCAATTCCTAATCCGCGTTGATATGAAACACCACGATTATAACAGCCAGATTCATCATTAAGTTTGCATGATGCATTATATAGTTTGAAGGCGATTTCATCGCTTTTTTCAACACCAAGACCTTTTACATAATAATTTGCAATATCGTTGCAAGATGGTGCAAAACCAAATTCGCAACCTTTCAAATAATTGTCATTTATTTCATTGTAATTTTTTTCGCCTTTAATTTCAGTGTCTGAAATATAGGCGTTCATATAACATGATTGCGCATATTTTAATTTGCAGCCATCTTTTAAAAAACTAAGGGCTTTGGGAACATCTTTTTCAAGCCCTTTGGCTTTATAATATGCCATACCAACATTGTAACAACCCGCCCCAATATCTAGGTTGCAAGCTATGAAATAATATTTAGATGCAACAGAATCATCAGCTTTTGTTCCAAGGCCATTTGTATAAAATGCGCCAAGATTATTGCATGATATACCATGATAATTATCACAACTTTTTTTATAGATTTGTAATGCTTTATTGTAATTAATGCCTATTTGCTCTGAACCTGTATAAAGCCTTGCTAGATTGTAACAGGCATCATTAAACTTGCCATCGCACGATTTTTCGTAAAATTGAATTGCATTCTTAATATTGTCTTTTTCACTCACGCTTTTTTCGTGAAAAATACCTAATTCATTACATGCTTCGAAATTATTATACTCGCACGCAAGGTTTAGGTATTTTATTGATTTAGCAACATGGTCTAATTCTTCAAAATAATTTACATAAAATTTTGCAAGTTCGTAACACGCCTCAGAATCCTTATTGTCACATTTTTTTATATTCTCATC